>NZ_QNRN01000009.1:0-47184 GCF_003315125.1 Bacillus sp. DB-2
ATAACCTGATAAACATGTCTTTTGCATAATCTGACATATCATCATCAAACACATTTCTTCTGTATTTTACGACCAACACAAGATGATAATACAACGAGAATACTGAATGATTATTGCTATCTAATTTCATTGATATACCAACCCTTATACTTTATAAGACTGATTATATCAGAGGCAAAATAAAAAGCAAAGCCTTTTGGCTACGCCAAACCGAAATTCATCACCCACCTACCGCTGGGCTACGCCCTTCACGCGCTTGAGGAAGGAGAATTTTTTCGAGGAATTTGTTAAAAGTACTGGTATATCCGGGTTTAGGTGATTAGTTACAACTGCTTGGAAGTTTTTGTACCAAAACATAATGTATTAATATTTTGACATTTTTAAAGATTTTAATACGTTTTTAATAATAAACGTATTAAAATCCTTCTTTTTCTCATACATTCATTTGATTATTCTTCTTATCAAGTGAATTGAAATATGTTCATTATCTTATATAAATGAGTATATTTATGTTAAATTGTGTAAATATGTGTCAATAGATAATATGAATATATAAGTAATATCTATTACTTATATATTCATATTATAAGTATTTGGAAATATAGCGGGGGGATATTATGAAAAGGGGACAGCAACAAAAAACAAAAAATTTAGTGATGATAACTGCCACATTATCTATGTTTGCTACTGGAATAACGCCTTCATTAGAAGTCTTTGCGGAAGAACAAGCACAGCAAAAGAAAGTATCTACAACGTTACAGAATGAAAATTCTGTTAATGTGGAAAATCGAGTATTTGCAGTTCCAGGAAAAGGAGATGTCTCCCAACTTCAAAATATTGAAAGAAGGGAAAGAAATTTTAGTGCATACGAGCCAACAGGGTTATATGCTAAGCCAAATGAACAAATAACAATTCAGGTACAAGGAAATCAAAGTATACAAGCATATATTGGAACTTTCTCGTTCGATGCTTCTTGGAGGGAAGATTCCAAAATTAAATCATTTACTTTAAATCCAGGTACAAACACAATTCAATCTCCAAATGGAGGAATGATTTATTTTTATAATAAACAACAAGGTGGTACCATTCAAACAACAGTAATAACAGGCGGAACGGCTACTCCTCTCTTTGAACTTGGAAAGCATACGAAACAAGATTTAATAAATATGCTCAATCAATATCCAAATGCACATGCGGTGGAATTAAAAGGGGAGCGCGTATTGATTACTGCTAGCCCAGTTCGTGTTAAAAAATATTTGATAGACTCTAACACAGATCCTGTACAACTCTTAAAAAAAATGGATGAGGCTACTAGAATTCAAGATAAAATATCTGGATTATCTGAAGAACAAGTAGATAAACATTATCTGCATTATGTGGAGGATAACCATTCTCTGGATTATTATATGTATGCATATCCTCACAGAACTGCATATGTAGGAGATGCAATCCAACATGTATTAGACATTAATAAATTTACAAATGATGGATGGGGACCTTGGCATGAGGCAGGACATATGAGACAACAAACGCCTTGGAACTTTAAAAATATGACAGAGGTACAAGTCAATCTTTACAGCCTTGCTGTAGAAAAAGCATTTACATCTAATCAACCTTTTAGATTGCAACAAGAGGGCGCTTATACTAAGGCATTTCAATACTTAGAACAATCTAATAAAAATTATGATGACATTAGTGACCTTTTTGTTAAAGTTGTAATGCTTTGGCAATTACAACTAGCGTACGGAGAAGACTTCTATCCTAAGTTGCATCAGCTGTATAGAGACATGCCTTCAAATGAGATTCCACAAACTGATGAAACGAAAAAACAATTATTTATGATTTCAGCATCAAAGGCAGCAAAACAAAATTTAATTCCGTTTTTTGAGAAATGGGGATTACGCCCAAATAATGATACAATCCAAAAAGTAGCGGCACTAGGGTATCCAAATTTAACGGCTGAAATTTGGAAAAGTACAGATTCTAATCCGGTTAAACCGGATACACCGAATTTTTCGGATATTTTAGAAGGAAACCAGTTTGCATGGTCGATGAAAGGGATTGGTGATTTTGAATTTGTGAAAGTAAATTTAAATAAATCAACAGAAGAAATGCAAATTAATCTAAAAGCAGGTGTACCACATAACTACTTTGATAGTACATATGCAAGTATTAAAGTGCAAAACACATCAGGTAAAGTGTTATATAACAAAGAGATTTATGGAAATAAGCAACAAAATGCAGAGCAAGCAAAAGTTCCGGTAAAAGTAGGCAATTTTATTGAATTCACACATTTAGAAGGTGCGAACAGAGCTACTATTACAAATATGGAAAAAAACATTCAGGAAAGTTTTGGGAATAAAGCGGTCTATGAGATTACAAAAGAGGGATTGAAGAAAGTAGATAACATTGTTAATCCGAAACCAGATACAGAAGCTCCCACACAGCCACAAGGATTATATGCAAGTAACGTTACTTCTAACAGTGTAGAGCTAAAATGGAATTCTTCTACAGATAATGTAGGTGTAAAAGAATATCAGGTATTACGTGATGGACAACTAATTCAAACGGTACAAGGAACGACGTTTACTGATCAAAACTTAACAGCTAACAAGGAATATAAATATGCAGTGAAGGCTGTAGATGCAGCTGGAAATACATCAATTCAAAGTAACATTCTTCCGATAAAAACAAAAGATCAAAATGTATCTTATGAAAAATGGAATCCGAAGAAGGCATATACAAAGGGCGACAAAGTAGAACATCAAGGGAAGGTGTATGAGGCTGTTCAAAATCATCAAGGAAATGGTGACCCGAATTGGATATTTGCGTTATCTTTATGGAAACCACTTACAATCAATTAATATGTAAGAATCAGATGTGAATATAGAACATCATAGATTGGGTCAGTATTTTAAAGAATTACTGGATGTTACTTGAATTTTGATAGATTTCTCTACTAAGTTATTATTTAAAAATAAAAATTAGAAAAGGAAGTAGATTAGTGATTAGTCAGAAAACGAAAAAAAGATTTAATAAAGTTATTATAATTACCGCAGCATGTAGCATGTTTTCTATGTTTGGAACGTCTATTTCGCACACTAAAGCAGTAACACGTTCAGCTGCTCCTTCAGTTTATGTGAGTCCACAAAATACAGCTTCCTCAGATATTATTAGTATAGACTGGTCACCAGTTCAGACTGCACCTTATACGTATTGGGCTGTACACAACTGGAATGCAGGTGGTGAAGCTGGAGGATATGCTGGTTTTCAACAACAAAGTGGGTCTGATGAAAAAGGAAAGCGTACTTTACATTTTGCCTTATGGGATCCAATTGCCTCTAAAGAAGCAATAAAGGCCGAATACTTATCTCCGAATTCACAAGCTGGACTCTTTGGAGGAGAAGGAACAGGACTGAAGGTTCAAACAACTTATGGTTGGAAAGACCACAATTGGTACAGAATGACAATGCGTTCATGGCAAGAAAATGGTCATACTAAATTTGGACAATGGATGAAAGATGTAACAAAGAATAAATGGCATCTAATTGCAATTATGGACTTTCCGGTTGCTAATGTTGCATTTAATCATGGATTAGGAATGTTTCAAGAAGACTGGGCTGGTAATGGACAGGATGTTCGAGAAGCACGCCTAAAAAATGGTTATAGTCGAAAGTTATTAGATAAAAAATGGAATTCTTGGAATAATCAAAGTATTTCTGGACAGCATGATACTTCTTATCAATATGATGGAGGAGCGACTTCAGAATATGTATGGGTCAAAGCAGGAGGTAATACTCAATCTACCATTGGAACAGGAAAAATATTCACACTAAATCAACCTACTCAACCTGAAATAGGAAAACTAGATTTTGATATACAATCTATATATTATGAAAATGAAAAATTAAATGTATCCTGGAAACTAAAAGAAAATAGTGCACCACAATTTAAAGGTAAAATTGAAATTTATAATGATGAAAATATGACAGGACAACCAATCGAGATAATTGATAATATTAAATCTTATCAAAGTGAGATTAGTCAATCTATACTATTATCTACAAATGCTTATGCAAAAATTATATTAACAGATTTATTTGACCAAACTGTTGAGAAAAAGGTACAAATCAAAAATGAATCTCCAAACATTTTAGAAGGTAACGAATTTGCATGGTCGCTAAAAGGGATTGGAGATTTTGAATTTGCGAAAGTAAATTTAAATAAATCAACAGAAGAAATGCAAATTGATTTAAAAGCAGGTGTACCACATAACTACTTTGATAGTACATATGCAAGTATTAAAGTGCAAAACACATCAGGTAAAGTAGTATATAACAAAGAGATTTATGGAAATAAGCAACAAAATGCTGAGCAAGCCAAAGTTCCGGTAAAAGTAGGCGATTTTATCGAATTCACACATTTAGAAGGAGCGAACCGAGCTACTATTACAAATATGGAAAAGAACATGCAGGAAAGTTTTGGTAATAAAGCAGTCTATGAGATTACAAAAGAGGGATTGAAGAAAGTAGATAGCATTGTTAATCCGAAACCAGATACAGAAGCTCCCACGCAGCCACAAGGATTATATGCAAGCAACGTTACTTCTAACAGTGTAGAACTAAAATGGAATCCTTCTACAGATAATGTAGGTGTAAAAGAATATCAGGTATTACGTGATGGACAACTAATTCAAACAATACAAGGTACGACGTTTATTGATCAAAATCTAACAGCTAATAAGGAATATAAATACGCAGTAAAGGCTGTAGATGCAGCTGGGAATACATCAAATCAAAGTAACATTCTTCTGATAAAAACAAAAGATCAAAATGTATCTTATGAAAAATGGGATCCGAGGAAGGCATATACAAAGGGCGACAAAGTAGAACATCAAGGGAAAGTGTATGAAGCTGTTCAAAATCATCAAGGAAATGGTGATCCGAATTGGATATTTGCCTTATCGTTATGGAAACCACTTACTTTGAATTTTTAAGTTGATGGGCGTGGGAATACCACGTTATAAAATGAAATTTGTTATGATTTCATCTGAGAATGAAATTCGATAAAGGTAAAATTAGTGAAAGTTATAGGGACTAAGGTGCATTCCACTATGTCAGCCAGTTGCGAAAGGTTAGGAAACTACCAAATTATATTCATGTTGGCTGTTTAATTCCTCATGCCTTTAAGTATGGAAATTATTTTATATAAACGAGAATCATGCAGCAGTCAAAGGTCAAAAACAAAAAAGGGGGAATTATTTTGAAAAGGATTTCATCTTTATTATTAACAATGCCGATTATTTTAGGAAGTATTGCTACGATTCCGCATACAAAGGTTTCAGCTGAAACAATGTCATTCAATCAAGAGACATTCACTTTAGAAACATTGGACCAACAGACGGATCAAGCAATTGCAAATGGTAATTTTGAAGCTCATTTGAATAATCTCACAGCATATTTGAATGGAAATGTTGGGGGTATGACTGAAGAGAACTTGAAAAAGAAGCTTGCAGACCCAGTATTTGCAGCAGCTTTGGCTCAGTGGCAATTCATATCACAAACAGGTGCTGCAACAATGGCTACATTTGCTAAAAAAGATGCTGACCATCAGAAATTTCTTGGCTGGGCTATGAAAAATACAGATGTGATGAATACCTATCTTGAAGGTGGTAGTCCAACTGGAAAAAATCCTGTAAATGCACTTGAGATATGGAATACAATCTGGAATGCGGATGCAAATTCTCACGAAGGATTGTATTTAAAATTAGCGATAGCTACATCGTTAGCTCATGCTGAACCTATAAAATATTGGACAAACAATCAACCTATTAATCCATTAACAAGGTACCAACATTATAAATCAGCAGATCAAAATAATGAGTTACTTCCTTGCTTTAGAACATATGATGTTTGGCATTTAAGATTAGTAGTGAATACTTGGTCACCAGAAGAAGATTTAACTTGGGCAAGAAATATGATTAATACGGAACATCCAGAACTTAAAAATCAAGATAAGGTAGGGGAAAGTGCATATTTGGTTAATTATGTAACCCATAACAAAGATGGAGTTAGCATTCACGCTGGAAATGATGCATTCTACGGTTTAGGTTGGAATCTTTCTTCCATTTACAGATTTGGCGGGGTATGCGGTAATATTTCGAAGTTTGGTACGCAAGTAAGTCAAGCATTTGGAGTGGCAGCTATGCCTGTTGGACAACCTGGACATTGTGCACTTATATGGAATAATAAGCCATCTTCTTGGAATTTAGGAAATGATATATCTGGATGGAGTGGATCGAGCCGTCATGATGCAACTGTTATTCCTTGGTCAGATAATAGCCCGACAAATCAAGTGCCGTATATGCTACTATTTGAAAATGCTGAACGTGACCCAGTAAAACTAGATCAATCAGAGCGATTACGCTGGTTAGCGAAAGCGATGACTTCAGCAGATAATAAAATTGAAATTTATAAAATATCCACCAATATTTTACCAATCAATTTTTTAGTATGGGAAGATTACGTTTCTCTTATGTTACAAAATCCAAATGTAACAGATGCTGAGTGGAGAGAATTAAATAACAGTATCATTTCTGCTTTTGCGAATGAACAGCGACCGTTGAAGGATCTTCTTACTCAAATAAAAAGCCATGTACCAAATGCAGATGATATCTTGGAAGGAAAACAGTTTTCATGGTCACTGAAAGGGATTGGAGATTTTGAATTCGCAAAAGTAAATTTAAATAAATCAACAGAAGAAATGCAAATTGATCTAAAAGCAGGTGTACCACACCATTACTTTGATAGCACATATGCAAGTATTAAAGTGCAAAACACATCAGGTAAAGTGGTCTATAACAAAGAAGTTTATGGGAATAAACAGCAAAATGCTGAATCAAAAACAGTCCCAGTAAAAGTGGGCGATTTTATTGAACTTACACACCTAGAAGGTGAAGAGAGAGCAACGTTAATAAATTTAGATAATAATAAGCACGAAAGCTTTGATAAAAAGGTAATGTATGAGGTTACAAAGGATGGCCTGAAGAAAGTAAATCAAATTGTTAATCCTAAGCCAGATACAGAGGCTCCAACACAGCCACAAGGATTATATGCAAGCAATGTTACTTCTAACAGTGTAGAGCTAAAATGGAATCCTTCTTCAGATAATGTAGGTGTAAAAGAATATCAGGTATTACGTGATGGACAATTGATTCAAACGGTACAAGGAACGACGTTTACTGATCAAAACCTAAAAGTTAGTAAGGAATATAAATATGCAGTGAAGGCTGTAGATGCAGCTGGAAATACATCAAATCAAAGTAACATTCTTCTGATAAAAACAAAAGATCAAAATGTATCTTATGAAAAATGGGATCCGAGGAAGGCATATACAAAGGGGGACAAAGTAGAGCATCAAGGGAAAGTGTATGAAGCTGTTCAAAATCATCAAGGAAATGGTGACCCAAATTGGATATTCGCTTTGGCATTATGGAAGCCACTAACATAGGGGTCTAATATATATTGAAACTACGCCAAAATGTTGATGGTAATTATGGGGTTTCCCTCATTCCCATTAAGCTAACATTTTGAAGTGCCTACAAAACGGAAATTACAGCCAATAAAATAAAGTGGTTTTCCAATGTTGGGTTCCGTGAATGTTACCTATTGAAAAAATGATTTATAGTAATAACATAGACATTTGACGAAAGGGCAACGAATGCATGGTTGCCCTTATTATTCTAAAAGTTCCTTTATAATTTCTTTTATATGCTTAGTGGGCTTATCAACATGGTTTAAATAATAATTTTCAGTTATGACAAGACCTGGTCCTACTATTGAACGAAGAAAAGGTGATATCTTTCCTGTGTAATTATTAATAGTTATGCATTCAGTATCTTCATTCATTAGAATGTTATATTTACATGTTATTTCTAATACAGGCTTTCCTTCATTATTTATCATTTTTCGAGAACTGATGGATTCAATAAGCGCATTACTTTGTTCGATTTAAAAACTATCTGTATTAGCCAAATCGTAGGAAATAATGAAAGCTATACCTATTGCGTTAATCATAGATTTCCTCCTTTAGTAGTTATGCTTACTAAAATATAATAATATATATTAAAAGTAAACAATATGAGAGCAAGTGATGTATGGTTACTCTTTTTTATACGAAATATGACATACCGTAATGGATTATATAATAACAATTTCAGACATAAAGATAATTGAGAAGCATACACTTATATAGAACGGTTGCAAATATAATTACCAATATTCTTTGCGAGAGAGCACTTAAGGAGAGTGCTCTTTTTCATTTTCACACTTTAAAAGAGACAAGCATATAGTATAAAACAAGTTATATTTCATCTAATCCCTTTTTTACCAAAGTACTCGTGGAAACGGGTGCTGTTACTATGTCACCTTTTGATAAGGACAAGTATAGGAACAACCCTGCGTTGTTCCTTATTCACTCATATCTAACTCCTTATCACATTAAGAGCATCCTTGTGTAGGGTGCTTTTTATCATGTAATAAAACACTTTTTACACCAAAAAAGAAAGGTTTGATACATATGATGGATACAATTAAAGGATTTGTATCGAAGAAAACAGGAAAAATGTTTGGTGCGAAATTAACATATGACTCCGAACAGAAGAGGATTACTTTTGTATATGAGAAAAAGAAATAATATCATAAAAATTTAAATTCTGTATATAAAATTAATAAGAAATATGATGTGATGAAAGTAACAAAATACCTCTAAATCTATCTTGCAAAAGGACACACCTACGCATACATATGCCATAGGTGTGTCCTTTTTTCGTTGTCTATAAATTCCTGAAAAAAGAGAGGGGGAAGGTATATTGTGTACGAATGAAATACCAACTACAAATGTATCTTTTGAGAATGTGGAGAGTCAGAAGCGTAATAAGGGGAATGAAATATCAGCATGTCCCAAATGTAAAAAGCAATCATTCAGGGATACGTTTAACGAACATCCAAAGTGGGTTCGATTTTGCTTGTGTTGTGATTATGAAGGAGTGAATCCAGCATATAGTCCATTTTTTTGATTAAGTAGCTTGTGGGAATTTAATGGGATAATCATTTTACGAAAAAAAGGCCCTGTTGTCTCCAACATAACCTTTTTTATTTTAGGAAATGGAGGGATCAAAATATACATAAAAACTTTCTCAATACACAGATTCTAATTAATTCCAATTATTATATTGTGAAAGTATGATTATCAAATTATACTAAGTCCTGAGAATATCATATTTTCTATATCGATTCAAAAGTAAGGAAGTCCCCTTAACACTTATAAAGCAAGTTCGCTCTGTTTACAGACAAGTAATCTCCAATAAGAAAATATATACTATACCAACTATTTATAGAAATCCCAAAAAGTTTTAATAAAGCATTTCGAATCAATTTATGGAGGAATCATAATGTCAAAAGCTTTTAATGAGTTAGATATTCAAAAATTAGATAAATATTCTCATGGTTTTTTACCTAATACTACACCATTACAATTACATCAACTTCCTAATTACTTATCGGAATTTGATATTTTAGCAAATCAATGTATACAGGAATTACATTATCTAGGTGCGCGAAATTTAGTGAAAGAGTTTTTTGCAAAGCATAAGAAACTTTTTGATGTAAATAATGTAAAATCATTAAATAACTATGAACTTAATAATCTAAGTACTCGATTAGCAATTATATTTCATAGTTTCAGATGGGATACTATTCCACCTAAATCCGGCGAATATGCTAGAAAAACACTAGATATTCCGGAATATTGCTTGGAATACTGGCAATATATTAATGAGAAACTTGGAATGCCACCAGTCGGTACTCTTCACAATTTAATGCTCTATAACTGGAAGGTCGATAACATTGGTTCTAATCAAATTTATAATATAGAAAATGTAATTAAAGGTGAAGGGTTACAACCGATATTCTGTTGGGCAACTGAAGAGCACAGAGAACATCATAAAAACTTTTCAATGACCATTGTTCGAATGGAAGCTATCGGTGCATCCATATTTCCAGTAATCAAGAATGTAATTTTAAGTGGACTCACAACAGAATCTATTACTATCCTACTGGATGAACTTCATAAGATAGTAATAAATATAACAAAAATGTTTGCAAGCACTTTGAAAAAGGGAAGTTTTAGCGGAGAAAGTTTTTTATCATCTATTCAACCATTCATGATTTGGGGCCTCGCTTCAAAATCCGGAAAGATACTAACAGGAGCAAGTGGTCCAATGTCCCCAATTGTTCACATTGTTGATGCTATACTACAGATTTCTGGTAAATCTTCTATGAGAATATTATTACAAGAATCTCGTATGTATATGACATATGAACAAAGAAGCATCATAGAGTTAATCGAAAAACTAGCTAAAGAAATACAACCTATAATAGTTACCAATGAAGAATTAATTAACAAATTTAATGTATGTATAGATACAGTAAAACGTTGGCGAATCATGCATAAATCGAGAGCTGTATTCACTTTATCTGAAAAAAACATTCCACAAAAGGAGTATCTTTCTACAGGAATGACTATAGAAGGAGAAGACCGATTACAGCAACTTCGTATCCAACTTGATGAAATCATAGAAGAGACTTCTACATCGCGCTTGTATCATTTATGATTGATACTATATTCTTATTCTTTTGAAATTGTAATATGTATAACTATCTATAATAAGGAGTGGGAGAAATGAATAGTCAGATTAAAAATAAAATAGAAGATATATCAGTTAATAATTTACTGAATATTGCAACTGGTTTTTGGGCTTCTAAAGCACTTGCATCAGCTGTAGAATTAGAGATTTTTAATATAATGCCCAAACAAGGTATAAATATAAAAGAAGTAACAAAGGAACTAGAAATTCAGATTCGTCCTGCCGAAATGTTATTAACTGCATGTACTGCTTTAGGTTTACTTACAAAGAAAGGAGAATTGTATTATAATTCCCCTTTATCAAATAAATTTTTAGTTAAAGGTGAACCTTATTACTTCGGTGGGGTTATAACTATGTTGGATAAAAGAGAATATATCCCCTGGAGTAGGCTCACAGAAGCTATTAAAACCGATCAGATGCAAGTATTAAAAGATGATTCTCTAGGGATTTTCGAGTCTATTTCTGTTAACCCTGAAGAACAGCGGATTTTTACAGAGGGTATGCATAGCTGGAGTATTCAAACAGGGAAAGAGCTTACTAAGGTTTTTGATTTCTCCCAAAATACGCAACTTCTTGATGTCGGTGGATGTTCTGGGGCATATTGTATAGAAGCAGTACAAAAATACCCTGATTTACATGCAGTAGTTTTCGATTTAGCACCTGCATTAAAAATTGCTAAAGAAAAAATTGAACAGGCAGAATTATCTCATCGAATTAAAACGCATACTGGAGATTTTTTTAAAGAGGAGTTACCTAAAGGATCAGATGTTATTCTTCTTTCAATGCTTCTTCAAAATTGGTCACCTGAGGAAAATCATGAGATTTTACAAAAATGTTATAATGTACTTCCTGAAGGTGGAAGTATTATTATAAGTGAACTAATGATTGATGATGATAAAACTGGACCTATATCCGCGGCTCTCATGTCATTAAATATGCTTATTGAAACAATAAAAGGCCGAAACTACAGTTGGTCAGAATATGAGGGTTGGTTAAAAAATATTGGATTTATAGATATCCAAAGAATTACATTTCATTCCCCAGGGGCTAATGGTATATTAGTCGCTCGAAAGCCCTAAAAACTCTTACTTCGAGATTGTAAAGGGAAAAGCTCAGTGATAAGTAGGAAATGAATTATTCTGCTCAACCTTTCGTAAGAAAGGTTTTTTTGTATACATATCGATTGATGATAACTTACATTTAATAATAATCAATGGATTTGGTATTAATAAGGAAATTATTTATTTGATTTTTCAGCTAATTTCTTCTGGGTTTTCTGTCACATGCCCGACAGTTTAAGAATTTTCACATCACCCGAGTGTAAAAAACGTTATTTTTTCTAAAAAGCTATATAGAATAAATAACGTTTTTTTATGAATCTTTCGATTCAAGATGAATTACAACTATTTTCTGAAAGAGAAGTAGCTATCCTCTGTATTTGGGTAAGTCAACGTACAGCGAGTGATTATCTCGTTCGATTATGTAGTCAATTGTAAGCAGCTACAATAACTCAGCTATATTAGGACGAATTCGTTAGCTATCAAAAGTAACGACTAACCGAGAAGCCCCCACTTCAAACAGTCCGTTAGGACGTTAAGTGGCGGGTAGTTCACTTGCCTCTTCTTCAGATTCTTTAAAACAAGCTGTGATTTCAGGTGAATGGTACTCTTTATATTCTTGAAAGAGTGTAGAAACAAAAGGATCTTGATGATATTCTGTACTAATATAATGAAGGACCTTTTGTATTCGAAGTAAAACATCTTTTTCCGCTTTATATAAGTTAAATAATTGTGAGCGTTTAAGCCGAATATAACGCATATAGCAGTCACGCAATGTAAAACCGCTTGATGCAGGCCAATCATCCAAAGTAACGCTGCAAGCAAATGGGTATGCGAAATGGTTTACGATCCCACAAGCGGCAGCGGGGAAAACGATGACCGTGGCTTTGCCATCGAAGAGTTCGTTCGCGGTGTATGATGAGAAGGGAGTATGTGTCAATTTTACCGTTGTGAGCGGCAATAACAAAGTAAAACTGCCGAAGAACGGAACGGTTGTATTTGCTGGCGCGCCGACCTCGGAATTTGCAATCACGTTGAACTAGCTACAATTCTAGATGGACTTCAACAAAACCAGTACGACACAGAAGAGGTGTTTTGCTGGTTTTGTTTGTATTTACGTATGATCTTTACGAAGAGGCTTTCCACGAATAATATCACGCTCAAACTCTGCAAGAACAGCTAGCATACCAGTTCTGGGCAATCATCTTTTGCCCCACTCATCTTCTCGGTGTAAATACGTTCGCAGCCGGCATTATGATGTACAAGCCCTATACGATGCAGGAATTATCCGAGGTATTTCGGCTACTAAGTTTAACCAACATGGCACACTCACACATCAACAGGCTGAACTTATGTTAGAACGAACACTAGAATATCTAGGTGTAGAAAAAGAGTCAAATACAGGGCCCTACCACATACCCATCAACCTAAGACTTTGAAATAACCCCCAAAACGAAAATTTTATATCCCTACAGTTATTTATGAAAGTTCAATTCATTTTTTCATTTTGGGGAACAACCAACTTCTTAAGTTGAGGGGCATGGGGTAGCACCGTACATCCATCAACTTAAGAAGAATAAACGCCACCAAAATAAAAAAAGTCCCAAATTTTTCTTGAAAATAAATTGGGGCTCTTGAACCAGAAAAGTATATTTTTAACTATGAAAACTACGATAGATTTTTCCTTTTTTCCTACTTGCTAAATTCAGCAAGTAAAATATTTTTAAAAGGATCAGGATTGTCAGCTTTTCCTAAACTGTTAAAATTGACAGCTAACGTATGCTTACCTCCAAGTGTACCTCCAGCAAAAGTACTAAACCCTGGAATGCCACCTGAGTGCCCCCATATCGAGACACCGTTTGGAAGCCTAGTTTCATAGATTCCAAGACCATATCCGACGATTTCAGCACTTCCTGTAGAAACTGTAGTAAGCATTTGTTTTAGTTGCTGTTCCTTCAGTAATTTACCACTGAGTAAGTAAGAGAAGAATTTGTTTAAGTCGTCAGCAGTAGAAATCATATCTCCAGCTGAGCTACCTATACTTGGATTATAATACGTAATGTCTTTTAGCTCACTTGCTCCGTCTGGTTGGAAATATCCACGGGCATGGTTGGTGCCTGGAATAACGCTTGAATTGCCAGGTAGAAATGTATTTGACAATTCAAGTGGTTCAATAATTCGATTTTCAATCTCTTCCGCATAGCTGTTTCCAGTTACTTTTTCGATAAGGATACCCAGTAATACGTATCCTGTGTTTGAATAAGACCAGCCCTTTCCTGGGGCAAAGTCTGGGGGCAGCGAAAGTCCCAACTTCACTAGATCTTCAGCAGTAAACGATTTATTTCTATTCTTAAAAAAATCAGCTTCTTTTGTCCTTGAGTATTCAGCGATACCACTTGTATGGTTCAATATCTGCCGGATAGTAATCTGTTTAGCATCATATCCGTTTCCTTGAATAACACCAGGCAACCATTTTTCGATGGAATCGTCTAGATTCAGGCGATTCTCTCCAGCTAATTGAAGTACAACCGTTGCGGTGAACGTCTTCGTTACGCTGGCAATACGAAAGCGAAAATCTGTTTTCATTGGTTTCTTGGTGCTCAAATTCGCTACCCCAGCGGCATAACCCCACGTTTTTCCACCCTCATAGGTTTTAACAAGTATCCCCGGGAATCCAAGATGCAATGTATCTCGCATTGCTTGTTTGACGGAATTACGATCTCGTTTAGTGCTTGTGTGTGACGAACTAGATACATTTTCAGTGGACTCTGCTGTTACAATTGATGTTGGTGTTGTGTATAACAGGGAACTCCCAGCTATTAAAATGGCAAGACTTGCACATGTAATTTGACTACGTGTTTTCATAAGGCATTCCTCTCCTCTATTCATATTGTATAGGTGGTTGCTTGCTGTTTCATACTAACCACACAGCTATCATCTTCACCGATTACAAAAGGTCAACATTGAATTTGTAATCATCTTCATAAGTATGATTTTATCAACGCCATTCTGCCCTAACAAACGGTAAATCTCTCTTTTTTCACATGTTTGTAAACCACAGAAATTACTTCTTTTCCTTGAAACACTTTTGTTACTAGTTTGTTTTTCATATATAAGTCATATCTGTTCCACCTTTCACGCCTCGTAATATTTTTATCCTATACAATGAAACTCTCTTTTTCCTTATCCATTCCTTACAAATTTCTTACGTTCAAAATAGATTCTATTTATTAATATTATTTAAAATCTGCGATACGATTTAATCTTGATTTAGTTGTTTTATAGAAATATATCTGGTTTTCAGAAGAAATAATTGGAATATTCATTGTTTTCTATATTAATTTTAGAAAATAATCCCATTAATAGGAGTGTTATGATTTAATTGTTAGTCAATATCTCACTTTTAGAGCGTTAGTGTCTTTGAGAAAGTCTAAGCAAGCTATTGATTTCATTACCATCACAAACGAACTGCAAAAAAAGAATAGGGTTGAAGAGGCGGGAGAAGTCTCTTATTCCACCCAATTAGTTTCTATCGTCCCTATTTAGTAAACTTAAGGAGCTCGTTTTTATGAAAATTACCGAATCAAAAAGTCTATGGGGAAATACAATTTATTTACAAGTTTTCTCTGCGTATTCACTGCTTATGCTCGGAGTATTTATTGACATGTTAGCCATTATGACCATTGTTAGTTTTGAATGGGAAGTAGACCCCACCATGATTGGATTAATTCCTGTTGCGTATGCACTTCCTGGGATTATATTTAGTTCATGGGCAGGCGTGATTGCTGATCGCTTTAGAAAAATTCCAATTATGATGTTTTGTAATCTAATGGTTGGTTTATTAACAATTGTTCTTTTATTTGTCCAAAATATTCATTGGCTTTTGTTAGCATTAATGGTTCGTTCCATTTTCACCGTTTTTTACTATCCTGCACAGCAAACACTAACACGACAGATTGTTTCTCCTGATCTGCTTACCAAAGCAGTAAGTATCAATGGGATAGTTGAGCAAGGAACCAAGATACTGGGCCCACTTATAGGAGGAATGTTACTGAGCTGGTTTCAGCCAGAGTTTTGTCTGATTATAAGGGCAATATGCTGTTTACTAGCTGCTTTGGTTCTGTTGCCCACAATAAGGTTACAGGAATCTCTGTCAAGAGAACATATAGAAAAGAAACAGCAAAGTACTTGGACTGCTTGGTTACAAGGCTGGGGTTATGTATTATCCAATCGGATGATATTATCAACCATGATTTTCTTTACAATAGCTATGGCAGTATTACAATTAGTAGACTCACAGTTCCCTACTTTATTTAAGAGCTTGTTCCCAAATGATAAGAGTAAAATGGGATACATCATTTCTATTATTGGTCTTGGGGGAATAATTGGCGCATTCTTAACTCAGAAATTAAAACATTTTCAATATGGTTGGATAATATGTGGAGGTATTGCTTTAATGGGAATTGGCTTTGGAGGAATCAGTCTGATAACTCTGATAAGTCCTGATGCATCCCTCATTTTTGCCTATCTGATCAGTTTTATAGCTGGTATTGGAAGTGGACTTATGTTTGTATCCAATCAAGTCATTCTACAAATAGAATCTCATCAAGAACAGGTCGGAAGAGTATTTGGGATTCAAAGCAGTTTAGCAAATGCAGCCCTCATTATTTCTCCTGCTATGAGCGGTCCACTGGTTCACTTTTTCGGAGTAATTGAACTCTATTTTTATGTGGGTATTGGGCTCATCATCATTGCAGTAATTGGGGTTGCACTACAGAAATATTTATGGGTTACACATAAACAAGAACCTGTAAGAGTAAATAATTTTTGAAGGGAAGATTTTTTATGGCCAATGAGGAATGTTATCCGTTAAGTCATCCACAGAGGAGAATATGGTATACAGAAGTTATTCATTCCGGTAAAGGGATATGTAATTTAAGGTTTTTGTTTAAACTTCATAGAAAAATGGATTATTCAAAATTAAATCGAGTTGTGAATCGTGTTATTAGTGAAAATGATGGTCTTTGCATCAGATTAAAAGAAAATGGGCATCAGGAACCTGAACAATATTTTATTAAACATGAAGAACAAGAATTTGAGTTTTTCGATTTCAGTTCCGTGGAGGATTCAGATTTGCTTGAGGAATGGATTGAGCAGAAAACAAAAGAAACGTTTACATTATTTAATTCAGATTTATACTATTTCGCTTTAATAAAATTAAACGATAATGAATGTGCAGTTTTTGGGAATGTTCATCATATTATCATGGATGGTTTATCAATCCAAATATTTACCAGTCAGATTGCAAAATATTATTATGAGATACATAACGAGACTGAGGAAGGCGAAATTAGAAATTCATATGTTCAATTTCTGGCCAATGAACAAACATACTTGAATAGTATTCGCTTTCAAAAAGATCAAAAATTCTGGTTAGAGGAATTTAAAACAATTCCATCTGTGACGGGATTGAAGCCTTATAATACGTACCAAGTTAGTACCAAAGCATCACGTGAAACGTTTATATTATCGGAGCATTTGAAGAAAAAGATAGAGTTATTTTCTGAAGATTATAAATTGAGTGTATATTCTCTTTTTGTTGCTGCTTTCTCATTGTCTATGTATCGGTGGACCTCATCGCTTGATATTGCATTAGGAATGGCTTATGGCAATCGTATGACTAAAATGGAACGGGAATTAATTGGAATGATGGTGAGTACGGTTCCTCTAAGAATGGATATGGATCCAGAGGAAGAAGTACTTTCATTTATTGGTAGGGTGTCCAGAAAACAAAGTAAATCATTACGACATCAGAAATACCCATTTGATTTGTTATTAAAGCAGATTAATAAAGAGAATAACAGCAATGTTAGGCTTTTCGGAACTACGATTGATTATAGAGATCGTGATGAAAGTGGTGACTCACTTTGGATTCCAAATGGTGAAGAAATGCAAGATTTTGCAGTACATATTGAGAATTTGACTGATATAGACTCTTTACAAGTACATATTGACTATCGTAAAGAGCTATTTTCTAAAGAAGAGATAAACCGCTTTTTTAAAACCATGTTAGCAATAATAGAAAATACATTTAAAAACCCAAAGCAAAAGGTTTCTGAGATTGAAATTATTTCAGAAGAAGATAAAAGAAAAAGTTTAGTAGAGTTCAACAATCCTAAGCTTGATTTTCCACCTCAAGTAACTATTCATGAATTGTTCGAACAGCAAGCGATGATTTATCCAAATTCTATTGCAGTTACGTATGAAAAAGGAAAAATTACTTATAGGGAGCTAAATGAACGTGCAAATCAGTTAGCTCATTATCTGCAGAAAAAAGGAGTAGGACCTGATACTTTAGTTGGGTTGTGTGTTGAACGTTCTCTAGAAATGATTGTAGGTATTTTAGGGATTTTGAAGGCTGGTGGAGCCTATGTTCCACTTGATCCAACATATCCAGAGCAGCGACTTCAATATATTTTAGAGGATGCTGGCATTCAGTTATTCGTAACGCAAGAAAGTTTAAAAGAATTGAAATGGTTACCAGAAAATATTAAATCGATTTGCCTGGATCGTGATAGAGATGAGATTGGGCAAGAAAGTAAGACCTTACCGTTTTCTGATGTAAGTTCTCAAAACCTAGCTTACGTAATCTATACTTCGGGATCAACAGGGAATCCAAAGGGCGTTATGATAGAGCATCACAATGTCATTCGTTTATTTAAATCGACGGACTGTTGGTATCAGTTTAATGAAAAAGACACTTGGACGCTTTTTCATTCTTATGCATTTGATTTCTCAGTATGGGAAATTTGGGGAGCATTATTATATGGTGGGAAATTAGTTGTTGTTCCGTACTGGATTAGTCGATCGCCCAAAGATTTCTATCAACTGTTAGTAAAGGAAGAAGTCACAGTTCTAAATCAAACACCTTCCGCATTTCGACAGTTAATACAGGTGTGTGAACAAGAAGATGAGAATAAAAGCTTGCAGCTGCGTTATGTGATATTTGGTGGAGAAGCGTTAGAACCTATTAGCTTGTTACCGTGGTTTCAAAGGTATGGGGAGAAAAAACCGCAGCTAATTAATATGTATGGAATTACAGAAACTACCGTTCATGTTACATATTATCCAATTACTCAAGATGATGTGCAGCATGCTTCAAGAAGTAATATCGGAAAGCGGATTCCAGATTTAGAAGTGTATATACTAGACGCTTATCAACAACCTGTACCTATAGGTGTAGATGGTGAGATTTATATTGGCGGGGCAGGGCTTGCACGTGGGTATTTAAATCGACCTGAATTAACTGCAGAGCGCTTTATACCTCATCCATTTAGTAGTGATCCGAAAGCAAGATTATATCGGACAGGAGACTTAGCAAGGTATTTGCCAGATGGGAATCTGGATTATCGTGGAAGAATTGATCATCAGGTCAAAATACGTGGTTTCCGAATTGAGATTGGGGAGATTGAGTCTACTTTAAATGCATATGCATCTATAAAAGAGGCTGTTGTAATTGTTAGAGAAGATCAACCGGGTGACAAACGATTAGTAGCATATGTTGTAGGAGATGGAAATGTAGGTGCGTGGCGAGAGTATCTTAAAGCGAAACTACCGAGCTATATGGTCCCTTCGAGATTTGTGACGATGGAAGCCATTCCACTAACAGCTAACGGTAAAGTTGATCGTGAGGTCTTACCTATGCCGGAGGAAGAGCAGACTAACAGTGAAGCTGTTGCCCCTCGGAATAGTAACGAAAAGATACTGGCTACCATCTGGAAGCAAGTATTAGGTGTTAAAAAGGTAGGAATCCATGATAATTTCTTTGAAATTGGTGGCGACTCGATTCTCAGTATTCAAATCATATCTCAAGCAAGTCAAGAGGGATTAAAACTTACTCCAAAGCAAATGTTTGAATGCCCAACCATTGCCGAGTTGGCACAAGTGGCTATAGAAACTCAGGGAGTACAAGCGGAGCAGGGAATTGTGACAGGAGAAGTGCCCCTTACTCCAATTCAGTACTGGTTCTTCGAGCAAGAACATTCACGTCCGGAGCATTGGAATCAATCGATGCTTTTAAGAGTAAAAGAGAGATTGGACGTGAAGTTACTAGAAGGAGCGATCTTAAACTTACTAAAACATCATGATGCTTTACGTTTCCGGTACGAACAGTTACCAAATGGAACGTGGAGGCAGAGAAATGAAGGGACTGATGAGCATTCTGTACTTCATGTGGTAAAACGGAACAAAGCTAATGAACAAGCGTGGAATAAAGTAATACAAGAAGAGATGAACATTACTCAAACTAGTTTCAATTTAGTTACAGGTCCGTTAATGAGAGTAGTTTACTTTGAGGACACCTTGTCTGGAAATGATCGAATATTCTGGGTGATTCATCATTTAGTAGTAGATGGAGTATCGTGGAGAATTCTATTGGAAGATTTACAGGCGGTATATAACCAGATGAAACAAGGTCAAGGAGTTCGCCTACCTGCGAAAAGTACATCTTTTAAAGAGTGGTCGGAACGCCTGCAGGCATACAGTGATTCGGGTATTTCAAAAGAAGTACAAGATTATTGGAATGAACGGGTAGAAAAAGAAACGATGAAAATTCCAATGGACTATCCAATGCAAGAAACAACAGAAGAATCGATTGATCAAGTGACGAGGACTTTAGGAGTAGAAGAAACACATGCATTGTTACAAGAAGTTCCAGTGACTCATAAGACAAGGATTAATGAGGTACTATTGGCGGCATTAGGACAAGCTATCGTCGATTTTACAAATCAGCAAACGGTTTCTATTCATCTAGAAGGACACGGGAGAGAAGAGATGGTTGAAGGTATTGATCTATCACGGACAGTGGGCTGGTTCACGAGTATTTATCCTGTTCATCTGAATTTTCAAGGAACTAAAACACCTATTGAAGGATTAAAGGCTGTAAAAGATCAATTGCGTCAAATTCCGAATCGCGGAGTTGATTATGGTATTTTACGTTACTTGAAAAAAGAATTACTTCCGTTTTATCAGCAAAAGCCTTCAATAAGCTTTAACTATTTGGGCCAATTTGATCAAGTGTTTTCAAAAGAATCTTTGTTTATGCAAGAGACAGGGTTTACATTTTTAGATCATGCTCCAGATTCCAAGCCATCTCATCTAATTGAGGTTATCGGTATGGTAAAAGATGAGAAGTTACATTTTGTTTGGATATATAGTAGAGAACAGTTTTCTAGATTAAAAATTCAAGCGATAGCAGATGGTATGTTGAGGCATCTTCTTCAACTTATTAATAAACCAACAACAGAGTCAGCTTTTACAGTATCAGATTTTGCTGATGCTGAGGATCTTACGGAAGAAAGCTTGAGCAAAGTATTACTTAAATTAACAAAGAAGAGGGTGTAAAGATGGGAGACGTTATAGATATATATGGATTATCACCTTTGCAAAAAGGAATATTGTTTCATACTTTATACGATCAAGATGATGAACATTCTTTTTCCTACATTGTACAAGTAGGCTTCTTGCTCGGGGGGCAATTGGATGTTGCTACTTTTGAAAAGGCTTGGGAATATGTTATTCATCGACATGAAGTTCTACGCTCAGTATTTGTGTGGGAGGAAGTAGAAAAACCTCTGCAAGCAGTTTACCAACGTCTTCCTTTTACTATTCATCAAGAGGATTGGAGTGCCCATTCGCATGAGGAGAGGGAGAAGAAATTACACCAGTTTTTGACTGCAGATCGTAGAAAAGGATTTTTATTGGATGAAGCACCGTTGATGAGAGTCACTGCGATTAAAGAAGCAGAAGAGGAAACGAGAATCATTTGGACACATCATCATATTTTGCTAGATGGGTGGAGTGTGTCATTGGTCTTTAGTGAAGTGATGGAAGTTTATCTCAAGATGATAAAGGGAGAATTGTTGAATCTTCCTAAATCTCTTCCTTATAAAAAATATATCCAGTGGATAAATAAACAAGATCAAAGTCAAGCAGAGGAATTTTGGACAGAAGAATTAAAGGGGTTTTATGCACCTACGCCATTAGCGATGGAAAGAAAGGATCAAGAACAGGAGAAGGGCTATGGAGAGTGTGTTTATCAGATATCTGAGGAACTCACTGAGAATTTACAAGAGTGGGTACGAAATAGTCGATTAACATTGAATACGTTAGTACAAGGCGCATGGGCCTATTTGATGAGTAGGTATAGCGGTGAAAGTGACATCGTATTTGGCATAACTAGCTCTGGACGTCCTACTGATTTGATAGGAGCAGAGAATATGGTAGGTCTATTTATTAACACATTACCTACGAGAATTCAATTAACGGATGATACATCAGTAGTAGATTGGCTTCGTAAAATACAGATGAAAGAAATGGAACGAAGACAATATGAGCATAATTCGTTGGTTGATATTCAAGGGTGGAGTGAGGTTCCGCGGAATAGTTCCTTATTTCATACCTTGTATGTGTTTGAAAATTATCCAATTCAAGGTAAGAGAAATGATGATTTAAGATTACTAGATGTTAAAAGCGCGGAACAAACAAATTATCCTTTAACACTCATTGTAATGCCCGGTAAGAAAATTACTTTAAAGTTGATGTATGATCGAAGCTATTTTAATGAAAAAACAATAAATCGGATTCAGGGTCACTTATTGCAAATATTAATTCAGATGACGAAGAGCTTAGATTCAAAACTCTTTGAAATTACTCATTTAACAGTGGAAGAGCAGACACAGTTACTAGAGGAATGGAATAATACTCAAGTAAAATATTCAGCTGAAGGCATGATTCATACGGTGTTTGAGGAGCAAGTCAAGAAAAATCCAGAAGCAATCGCAGCAATGTACGAAAATGAACAAATTACCTATAGAGAGTTGGATGAGCGTGCGAATCAGCTAGCACATTATTTACAAAAGCGTGGTGTAGGTTCAGAGTCTCTAGTCGGGGTATATATGGAACGTTCATTACAAATGATGATAGCGTTATTAGGTATTCTAAAATCAGGAGGGGCGTATGTTCCACTTGATCCTACTTATCCAGAGAGTCGGCTTCGTTATATATTAGAGGATGCTGGAATCGAAGTACTAGTGACGGAAGAAAATTCAAAAAATTTATATATATCTGAATATGTTGAAACGATTTGTATGAATAAAGATTATACTGCAATTAAAAAAGAAGAATCAATCCCATGTATAAGTGGTGTAACAGGGAGAAGTTTAGCGTATGTTATGTATACTTCAGGATCTACAGGTAATCCAAAGGGAGTGATGATTGAGCATCATTCAGTAATCAATTACCTAGAATGGATGCAACATAAATATCCACTTTCTGAAAAGGATGTGGTCTTGCAGAAAACCCCATTCTCATTTGATGTATCTGTTTGGGAGTTATTTTGGGGTATTCACGTTGGAGCAAGTGTATCTTTCCTACCTCGAGGTGGAGAAAAAGATCCTTCTATTATAGCTGAAGTGATTAAAAAACATCAGGTTACTATAGTTCAATTTGTACCTTCGATGTTATCTGTTTTCTTAGATCACTTCAATCATATTGAATTGAACATGAATTGTTCGTCCGTACGCCATGTATTTTCTGGTGGAGAAGAACTAAGTTCAGGGTTAGTTAGACGATTTCAACAGAAATGGAATTATAGTGGACAAGTGAAATTAACCAACTTTTATGGACCAACTGAAGCCACTATTTATGTAAATGCATTTGATATTCAGCCTAATCAAGAATTTGTTTCTATTGGGCAGCCAATACAGAACACGCAATTATATGTATTAGACCAAAATCAACGCTTGCAATCAATAGGAATTGAGGGTGAGTTATATATTGGTGGTGCTGGTTTAGCACGTGGATACTTAAATCGTCCGAATCTTACTGCTGAAAAATTCGTTTCGCATCCATTTCGATTGGGGGAACGACTATATCGAACAGGAGATTCAGTAAGATATCTAACTGATGGAAATATAGAATTTATAGGTAGAATGGACCATCAAGTAAAAATGCGCGGTTTTAGGATTGAATTAGGAGAAATTGAAGCGACTTTAGAAAAATGTTCGTTTATTAAAGAGGCTGTCGTATTAGTTAGAGAAGACCGTCCAGGTGATCAACGATTGGTTGCATATGTAATAAGCGATGGAAATACCCGAAAGTGGCGAGAGTATCTACAAAACCAATTGCCAAATCACATGATTCCAGCGCACCTTGTAGAGTTAGAACAGTTCCCGCTTACTCCGAATGGGAAAATCAATCGAAAGGCCTTACCAGCACCTGATGAGCGACCTATAGGGAATTTAAATGTTCTACCTCGGACGCCTTCGGAAGAGCTTATTGCCTCGGTTTGGAGTCAAGTGTTAGGAACAGAAAATATCGGTATTCAGGATTCCTTTTTTGAACGGGGTGGGCACTCACTACTCGCTACTCAAATCGTCTCTCGATTACAAGAATTGTTCCAGATTAAAATCCCGCTACGTGAACTTTTCAAGCACGATACAGTGGAAGCATTAGCGAAACGAGTAAATCAGTTGCGCAAAGAAGATAAAAAACGAGGGGTTCCATCCCTTGTACCTATGATGCGGGAAGAATTTATTCCACTTTCCTATGCACAGAAACGCCTATGGTTTATTGATCAATTAATGCCAAATAGTGAGATGTACAATATTCATGCAGCGTGTCGTTTAACAGGAAAATGGTCAATTGAAGCATTGGAGGCCGGATGGAATCAGTTGTTGAAACGTCATGAATCATTACGGACGATAATTCTAGAACAAGAAGGTGAACCTTTTCAACAGGTTCAATCTCATGTATTCAGACCCATCCCTCAAACGAATCTAACAGACCTCTGTTCGGAAGATAGGGAAAGAGAAATGAAACGGCTCATTCAAAACGAAGCGGAGGAGCCATTTCACTTTGGACAAGGTCCTCTGATTCGAACACGAATATTGAAAGTGGACAGGGAAGAATGGATTCTCCTTTGTACGATGCATCATATTATTTCGGATGGGTGGTCAATGGGAATCTTACTTGAAGAATGGATGGCTTTTTATGAAGGAGCACTAAGTGGAAAACCGGCGGAACTGAAGGAGTTATCTGTCCAATATGCAGACTTTGTCATGTGGCAGAAGGCATGGCAAAATGAAGAGAATTTGGATCAGCACCTCCAATATTGGAAGGAAGAATTGTCTGGGGAGCTACCGGTTTTACAATTACCGATGGATCGTCCTCGACCTGCGGTTCAAACCCACCGTGGTGCGAGTCAATCCTTATTAGTGGCGAATTCCCTACTGGAAAAGCTCAAAGATTTAAGTCTGCAAGAAGGATGCACTTTATTTATGACATTGATGGCAGCGTATCAAAGCTTCCTTTCTCGTTATACAGGACAAGACGACATCTTGGTTGGAAGCCCAATTGCAAATCGAAATGTTAAAGAGATTGAGGGATTAATAGGTTTCTTTGCAAATACGTTGGTTTATCGAGCTGATTTCAGTGAAAATCCGACGTTCCAAGAACTTTTGTCGCAGGTACGAAAAAAAGCACTAAAAGCCTACGAGTATCAGGACATTCCATTTGAGAAAGTGGTGGAATCTGTAAAACCGGAACGGAATACAAGTCATTCACCGATATTTCAAACCATGTTTACTTTACAGAATACGAAACAAGCGTTTCCTCAGCTATCTGAAAGAAACATGGAACTCATGGAAAGTCATGCTTCTGTTGCGAAATTTGATTTGAGTTTATTTGCTTCTGAGACGGAAGAAGGATTATCGCTAACCTTTGAATACAATACTGATTTGTTTAATGATACAACCATTGAACGCATGGCAAGTCATTTTGAACATTGGTTAAATCAAATTGTCTCTCATCCAAAATATTTATTATCTGAACTGAATATGTTATCGAAAGCAGAATATAAGCAATTACTAGAGGAATGGAATGAATCAGGTGTTGTAGATATACAAGAAAGCACGATTCATACATTGTTTGAAGAACAAGTGAAAAAAACACCAGAAGCAATTGCAGTAGTGTGCGAAGATGAAGAACTAACATATCGAGAGTTGGACGAACGCTCGAATCAGCTGGCACATTATTTACAGAAAAATGGTGTTGCATGCGAATCATTGGTTGGGATTTGCGTTACACGTTCATCCGAGATGATTGTCGGCCTCTTAGGAATTATGAAGGCAGGAGGAGCATATGTCCCAATTGATCCAGCGTATCCGGAAAGTCGACTGCAATACATTTTAGAGGATGCTCAAATAAAGGTACTGGTGACACAGGAAAAGTTACAACAAAAAATGGTTATAACTAAATCCGTTGCCGTGATTTGTATTGATCGTGATCGAGAAGAAATAGAACAAGAAGTAACTACAGTGTGTACCAGTGAAGTGACGGGCGATAATTTAGCCTATATTATCTATACTTCAGGTTCCACTGGAAATCCAAAGGGGGTAATGATTGAGCACAGGAATACAGTAACAATGATTCATTGGGCGCATCACACATATTCCCAAAAGGAATTAGCGGGAGTATTAGCTTCAACTTCGCTATCCTTTGATCTATCCGTTTTTGAAGTGTTTGTTCCCTTAACGATGGGTGGTAAGGTGATTGTCGCTGAAAATGCTCTACATCTAGACAAGTTGTCTACCAAGGGTGTGACTTTGGTCAATACTGTGCCATCGGCAGCGAAGGAACTGGTTCGCGCAAAAACAATTCCTTCTTCGGTAAAGGTGATGAATTTGGCTGGAGAACCATTACCATATTCACTCGTTCAAGATTTATACGAGAGAAGTACGATTGAGAAGGTGTACAACCTATATGGACCGTCCGAAGATACTACGTATTCCACATATATGGAATTAGAAAAGGGTGTCATGTATAGGGTACCACCAATTGGTAAACCAGTCTTCAATGCAGAAGTATATGTACTGAGTGCTGAACAAAAAATGGTTCCAATTGGTGTAGTTGGTGAGCTTTACATTGGTGGATCAGGATTAGTACGTGGATACTTAAACCGTCCTGACTTAACGCAAGATTGTTTTATACCGCATCCGTTTAAAGAAGGAGAGCGAGTATACCGGACTGGAGACCTAGTAAGGTATCTGCCAGATGGAAATTTGGAGTATCTTGGCCGAATCGATCATCAGGTAAAAATTCGTGGGTTCCGGATTGAACTAGGAGAAATTGAAGTGACATTGCAAAAGCATACATTAGTTAACGAAGTTCTTGTGATGGTGCGGGAAGATTATCTTGGTGATCCACGTTTGATTGCCTATGTTGTGGGAGATGGGGATGCTCATAAGTGGCGTGATTATCTCAAGGACCAGCTACCAAATTACATGATTCCAGCCTATTTTGTCGGATTGAATGCATTTCCACTCACTCCAAATGGAAAGATTGATAGGAAGGCCTTACCAGTACCAGAGAGACAGGAGATAGTAAGGGGGTATATTGCTCCCCGTACACCTACGGAAAAAACAATCGTTTCAATATGGCATCAAGTTTTAGGTGTAGAAAATATTGGAGTGCAGGATTCGTTTTTTGAAATAGGTGGGCATTCATTACTTGCTACACAAGCTGTTTCCAATCTTAAAGAGGCTTTTGGAATCGAGTTACCATTGCATGATCTATTTACGTTTCATACGGTGCAACAATTGGCAAAACAGATTGATCAATTGTTCTATAACAAAAATCAAGAAATACAGAATGATAGTAAGGAGAATGTAAGTCTTCAAGACTATATTCAAAAAGAAGCAGAAGTGAGTAATGATGAAGAATTACTTGAACTACTTAAGCAATTAGAAGAGCTATCAGAGGAAGAAGCACAAGGAATATTCGAGAGTAATTTAGTTGAGGAAGGGGTAAAAAAATGAGAAGTGATTTACATGCAAAGTTGAGTTCACTTTCTCCTGAGAAAAGAGCTTGGCTTCAGAAGAAAATGCAAAAAAAGGAGAATAAAGAAGCACTTCCGTTGTCTTATGCACAACAACGTTTGTGGTTTATGGACAGATTTAACCCAAACAGTTCTTTATATAATATTCCAACGGTATGGCTTCTAAAAGGAAATTGGATTCCTGAAGCATTAGAAAAGGGATTCAATCGACTCATTGAACGTCATGAATCATTACGAACCGTTTTTAAAGAAGTAGGAGAACAACCTGTACAACAAATTGTCGAATTCCTTCCTAGAGCATTACCTGTAAGGGATTACTCGCAACTTCCTCTAGAAGTAAAAGAAAAAGAGGTAGATAGTTTAATTGCGAGAGAAGCGCAAGAACCATTTGATTTAATGAATGGCCCTTTAATTCGTAATCAGCTTGTTCAATTAGGGAAGGATGAATGGTTATTACTATGTACGATGCATCATATTATTTCTGATGCTTGGTCCATCGGTATACTCATGAATGAATTACTTACTTTCTATGAAGAAGAAACGGGCGGGAATCCTGCTAAATTAACTTCACTATCCATTCAATATGCAGACTTTGCGAAGTGGCAAAAGGAGTGGTTGCAAGGTGATGTGTTAAATCGTCAACTTACGTATTGGGAGGAAGAATTGTCTGGGGAGCTTCCTATATTACAACTGCCAGTGGACCGACCTCGACCGGTTACGCAAACTTACGCTGGGGATACGCATCACGTGATTGTTCCTTATAGATTACTCAATCAATTAAAGGATATAAGTCGACAAGAAGGATCTACCTTATTTATGACTTTAATGGCTGCATACCAGAGCTTTCTTGCTCGTTATACGGGGCAAAAAGATATTCTAGTCGGAAGTCCGATTGCAAATCGGAATCATAGGGGAGTAGAAGGATTAATCGGTTTCTTTGTTAATACGTTGGTTTACCGATCAGATTTGAGTGGCACCCCTACTTTTCGGGAGATTTTGAACCAAACAAAGAAAAAGGCGTTAAAAGCTTACGAATATCAAGATATACCATTTGAAAAAGTGGTAGAAGCTGTGCAACCTGAACGAAGTATGAGTCATTCTCCTATCTTTCAGACCATGTTTACACTACAGAATATAAAACAAGAACGACTAGATTTGTCTGGTAGAAGTATCGAAATGGTAGAAAGTAATATGTCTATTGTAAAATTTGATCTGAGTTTAACTGCCTACGAAGTGGAAGAAGGTCTATTTGTCTCATTTGAATACAACACGGATTTATTTGATAGTAGTACCGTTGCACGTATGGCAGGCCATTTTGAGAACTGGTTAAATGAAATCGCGTATCATCCAGATGAATCATATACAAAGCTGTCAATGTTATCGGACACAGAGCAGAAACAACTCCTAGAAGAATGGAATGATACTGACATAGTTTATGGTCATGAGTGTATGATTCATGAGCTATTTGAGCAGCAAGTGGCACGTACACCTGATGCAGTGGCGGTAGTTTATGAGGGTGGAAAGTTAACGTATCAAGAACTCAATGAAAAATCGAACCAATTGGCACATTATCTACAAAAACGAGGTATAGGACCTGAATCATTGGTTGGTATATGTGTTGAACGCTCTCCTGATATGATTATTGGTCTCTTTGGGATTTTGAAAGCAGGAGGGGCTTATGTCCCACTGGACCCAAGTTATCCCGAAAACCGTCTGAGATACATTTTAGAGAATTCACAAATTCAAGTGCTGTTAACAAACGAGGCACTACAGGACTGGTTACCTAAAGATATTCAAGCAATTTGTTTAGACCGGGATCAAGTAATGATTTCTAAAGAGAGTAATTTGGCTCCGGTAAGTGGAGTAACTGCAAATAACTTAGCCTATATCATATACACTTCGGGTTCGACGGGAAATCCGAAGGGAGTAATGATTGAACACCATTCGGTTATCAACCGCCTACAGTGGATGCAGAAAAAATATCCATTATCTGAGGAGGATACAATTCTACAAAAGACACCGTTTTCGTTTGATGTTTCTGTCTGGGAATTATTTTGGTGGTCATTTGTAGGAGCACGTGTTTGTTTGCTTCCACCAGGAGGAGAGAAAGATCCTGCGGTGATTGAGGAGTATATCGAACGATATCGTGTGAACACCATTCACTTTGTTCCGTCGATGTTATCTACTTTCTTGGATTATATGGAACAATATAATTCGAAAAGGGATGTAGCGTCTTTAAATCAGGTTTTTACTAGTGGAGAAGCATTAAATACTGAACAGGTTCGCCGCTTTAAGGGGGTATTTTACGATGTTCAGCAAACAAAGTTAATTAACTTGTATGGTCCTACCGAAGCGACTGTGGATGTGACTTATTATAATTGTGATTTAGAAAAAGAACCTATGCTTATTCCAATTGGTCGTCCAATTGATAATACAGAGTTGTATGTGTTAGATCAACATCAACAGGTGGTACCGATTGGTGTGGCGGGGGAACTTTACCTTGGAGGAGTAGGATTGGCACGTGGCTACTTCAATCGACCAGAGTTAACTACTGAGCGTTTTATTCCGCATCCCTTTAAGGAAGGGGAACGATTATATCGAACGGGTGACCTGGTGAGATATATGAATGATCGTAACTTGGAGTATATTGGAAGAATGGATAACCAAGTCAAAATCAGAGGATTCCGAATTGAACTGGGAGAAATCGAAGCAGCTTTACATGATCACTCATCTGTAAAAGAGGCTGTCGTGTTGGTGAAGGAAGATCGACCAGGAGATAAGCAGTTAGTAGCTTATGTAGTGGGTGAAGGGGATACTGGAGAGTGGCGTGAATATCTTAAGAAGCAATTGCCACATTATATGGTTCCGGCATACTTCTTCCAAGTTGAAGGGATGCCACTCACTCCAAATGGTAAGGTGAATCGGAAAGCTTTATTGGAATTGGAGGCACAGTTCATAAGTGAAGATATTACTACTTCATCACGAACACCAGTAGAGGAGCTCATTGTTTCCGTATGGGGCCAAGTGTTAGGTATAAAAAATATAAGTGTTCAGGATTCTTTTTTTGAGATTGGTGGTCACTCGCTGCTAGCTACTCAAGTAGTTTCACGCTTACAAAAAATCTTTCAAATCGAATTACCGGTACGTGAACTATTTGAGTATGCAACGGTGGAGTCACTGGCAAAGCGATTAGATCAGTTACGTAAAGGAGATAGAAAACGAGAGATTCCGCCACTAATGCCGATGGAAAGAGGGGAAACTATTCCGCTCTCTTATGCCCAACAGCGCTTATGGTTTATCGATCAATTTACACCTAATAGCGCCCTTTACAATATGCCAATGGTATGCCGCCTTACAGGGAGTTGGCTACCTGAGGCATTGGAAAAGGGATGGAATCAGCTCATAGAGCGTCATGAATCATTGCGGACGGTCTTTCATGAAGTGAACGGTCAGCCCGTGCAGCAAATTGAACCGTATGCTTTTCGATCAATTCCGAAAACGGATTTAACTATGCTTTCTCCAGAAGACCGAGAAGAAGAAGTTAAACGTTTGATTCAACAAGAAACAGAAGTGCCATTTGATTTAACAGAGGGCCCACTAATCAGGACAAGTATTTTGCAAGTGGGAGAGGAAGAATGGATTCTCCTTTGTACTTTACATCATATCATTTCAGATGGATGGTCAATGGGAGTCCTACTTGAAGAATGGATGGCATTCTATGAGAAAGCTACGGATGGAAAGATAGCAGAACTTGAACCATTACCGGTTCAATATGCCGACTTCGCTCAGTGGCAAAAAGGATGGCTGAAGGCGGAAGTGCTTGATCAACAACTCCAATATTGGAGGGAAGAATTGTCTGGGGAGCTTCCTGTACTCCAACTTCCTATGGATCGCCCGCGTCCCGCAATACAAACTCATCACGGGTCGACATACACCCTGGTTCTGCCAAGCACGCTACATGACAAATTAAATGAATTTAGTCGTCAAGAAGGGGCTACACTCTTCATGACCCTGTTAGCTGCATATCAAAGTTTTCTATCCCGCTATACGGGACAAGAAGATATTCTGGTCGGAAGTCCAATTGCTAATCGAAATTATAGAGAAATTGAAGGACTTATTGGTTTCTTCGTCAACACCTTGGTATATCGGGCTAATCTAAGTGGTAGACCGACATTTCAGGATGTTCTGTCTCAGGTTCGTCAAAAAGCATTGAAGGCGTATGAGTATCAAGATATCCCTTTTGAAAAAATTGTGGAAGTTGTACAACCAGAGCGGAGTACAAGTCATTCGCCAATCTTCCAGACTATGTTCATCTTGCAAAATATGAAACAAGAGTTCCCGGTGTTATCTGGTAGAAGTATTGAAATGATAGAAACCCATAGTCCAATCGCAAAGTTTGATTTAAGCGTAATGGTAGCTGAGACGGAAGAGGGAGTACGTTTTACTTTTGAATACAATAAGGATTTATTCAATGCCACAACTATTGAACGGATGGCAGGGCACTTTGAGAAATGGCTACACGAAGTTTCCCATTACCCGCAAAATCCGTTGCATAGTCTGAGCATGCTATCGGAACCTGAGCGTACTTTGTTATTAGAAACATGGAATGACACTGTAATGGAAATGCCCCCACAGGGTCTTATTTGCGACAGATTTGAGGAACGAGTAGCAAAGCGTCCTGAAGCGATTGCGGTAGTTGATCAAACAAAAGATTGGACTTACGGTGAACTGGATGCACAAGCAAATCAGTTGGCAAATGTTTTACAGCGAAAAGGAGTTGCTCCAGAGTCAGTCGTGGGAGTTTATCTTCCGAGGTCGGCTGAGCTCATGGTAAGTTTACTAGGCATATTAAAAGCTGGTGGAGCTTATGTCGTTTTAGATCCGTTGTATCCAAAATCAAGGTTAGAATACATGATTGAAGATGCAGGAATTCAATTTGTAGTGACGGCGGAAGGACAAGAAGGCCTTTTCGAACAGGTCGAAATGGTGAGGTTAGAAGAGTTAACAGTGGAAAGCGTAATCGCACCTACACGGCAGATAAATCCAGAGAACTTAGCTTACATTGTCTATACCTCTGGTTCTACAGGAAAGCCAAAGGGTGTCATGATTGAATATCGCTCATTAATGAATATGGTTTCTTGGCATCAAGAAGTTTATCGTATTACAGCAGAGGATCGTGCGACTCAGATTGCAGGGATTGCTTTTGATTCGGCTGTCCAGGAGATTTGGCCGTATCTAACTGCTGGTGCAGCACTCTACTTGTCAACAGAGGAACTGAGAATTAATCCAGAAGCACTAAGAGACTGGCTCATTGATTCGCGAATAACAGCTAGTTTTGCACCTACGCCTATTCTGGAAAGACTCTTGAAATTATCTTGGCCAGGTAAAACGGATCTTCGTTTTATCATTACCGGCGGGGATCAATTAACGCAGTATCCATCTAACGATATTCCTTTTGCGGTAATCAATCAGTATGGTCCATCGGAAAATACCGTTGTTACCACGGATTGTTATGTACCTGTAGGAGTGACAACAGGTACGCCATCGATTGGTCGACCGATTGCGAATACAGAAGTTTATGTGTTAGATTCTCATCTTCAGCTAGTACCAAGTGGTGTGATTGGAGATCTCTATATTGGAGGGAAGAGTCTTGCTCGTGGATATGCTAATCGTCCGGACCTTACAAAGGAAAAATTTATTTCGCATCCATTCAAGTCAGGAGAGCGTCTCTATTACACCGGAGACAAAGCAAGTTATCTTTCTGATGGTGCTCTCCAGTTCCATGGTCGTATAGATGACCAAGTGAAAATTCGTGGTTTCCGGATTGAATTGGGAGAAATAGAAGCAGTTTTGCAGGCACATTCTTCTGTGAAAGAAGCGGTTGTATTGGTACGAGAGGATGATCCAGGCGACAAGAGATTAGTAGCTTATGTAGTTGGTGAAGGAAGTGTCCAAGAATGGCGAGAGCATCTACAAATACATTTACCAAATTATATGGTCCCAACAAACTTTATTGAGATGGAATTTTTACCACTTACACCGAATGGAAAACTTGATTTAAAGGCATTGCCAATACCTAGCAAATTATCTACTGAAAATACCGTTCACGCACGAACTCCGCTAGAAGAACTTATCGCTTCAGTGTGGAGTCAAGTGCTAGGAATAGAAAATATAGGTGTTCAGGATTCTTTCTTTGAACTTGGTGGTCATTCTCTACTTGCTACTCAAGTGGTTTCACGTTTACAAGAAGTCTTTCAAATAAAACTACTGGTGCGTGAACTGTTCGAGTATTCAACGGTGGAGGCACTGGCGAAGCGAGTAGATCAGTTACGTAAGGGAGGCAAAAAACGAGAAACTCCACCATTGATGCCTATGGAACGAGGAAATGCCATTCCACTTTCTTATGCTCAACAGCGCTTATGGTTTATCGATCAATTTACACCTAATAGTGCACTTTATAATATGCCGATGGTATGCCGTCTTACAGGAAATTGGTTACTAGAAGCATTGGAGTTGGGATGGAATCAGTTGATAGAGCGTCATGAATCATTGCGGACAGTATTTCATGAAGTGGACGGTCATCCTGTGCAGAAGATTCAACCGTATACTTTCCGTTCCCTTCCACAAATTGATTTAACTAAGATTTCTCCAGAAGAGAGAGAAAGAGAAGTGGAGCAATGGATTCAAACTGAAGTCGAATCCCCATTTGACTTAGAGCAAGGGCCATTGTTCCGTGGACAAATCGTGAAAATTTCAGAAGAAGAATGGGTTCTTCTGTGTAATATGCATCATATTATCTCGGATGGATGGTCGATGGAAATCTTGCTCCAAGAATGGATGGTATTTTATGAGGAGGCGATTGGCGAAAAACCAGCAGAGCTCGCACCATTACCAGTTCAATATGCCGATTTTGCTCAATGGCAAAGGGATTGGTTAAAAGAGGAAGTACTAAATCAACAGCTTGCATATTGGAAGGAAGAACTGTCTGGTGAGTTACCAGTCTTAATGTTGCCGATGGATCGTCCCCGTCCTCCGGTACAAACCCACCATGGATTAACTCATAATGTGTTGTTGTCACGCTCATTACTGGATAAATTAAACGAACTTAGTCGTCAAGAAGGGGCAACGCTTTTCATGACCTTATTGGCATCTTATCAAAGTTTCCTTGCCCGTTATACAGGACAATCAGATATTCTTGTTGGAAGCCCAATTGCGAATCGAAATTATCGAGAGATTGAAGGATTGATTGGTTTCTTTGTCAATACGTTAGTCTATCGGGCTGATTTAAGTGGCGCACCGGCATTTAAAGAGTTGTTGTCTCAAGTGCGGATAAAAGCATTGAAGGCATATGAGTACCAAGATGTTCCGTTTGAGAAAATTGTGGAGGTTATCCAACCTGAACGAAGTACAAGTCATTCTCCGATTTTCCAAACCATGTTTACTTTGCAAAATACGGGACAAGAGCTACCACAGCTACATGGACGAAGTATAGAAGTAATGGACAGCCACGCTTCAATCGCCAAATTTGATTTAAGTTTAACTGCCGCAGAAGTGGAAGAGGGCTTATTGCTTACTTTTGTTTATAGGACTGATTTATTTGACAGTTTAACTATTGAATCCATAGCCGAAAATTGTGGAAACTGGTTGAATTTAATCGTGGAACATCCTGATAAATCATTAGCTAAGTTGCCGATACTGTCAGGATTACAGCAAAAACAGTTAGAAGAGTGGAATAATAATGCTGTAGCATATCCACAGGAATTTGGGATTCATCAGCTGTATGAAGAGCAAGTAAATCGTACACCTGACGCGGTGGCAGTGGTAGATGAAAAACAGCAGTTAACCTATCGAGAGCTGAATGAAAAAGCAAACCAATTGGCACATTATCTCCAGAAATGTGGGATTGGGAGCGAGTCATTGGTTGGTCTCTGCTTCCAGCGTTCAGTTGAGATGATTGTCGGTCTCATGGGGATCTTGAAAGCTGGGGCAGCCTATGTTCCATTGGATCCATCGTATCCAGAAAGTCGCCTACGATATATTCTGGAGGACACAGGGATTCAAGTATTGGTCACGAACGAAGCATTAGAAGGTTGGATAACTGAAGAAATCAAAACAGTTTGTTTGGATCGGGATAAAGCGATGATTTCGCGAGAAAGCACCCTTTCACCAATATGTGAAGTGACAGGAGAAAACTTGGCGTATGTAATCTATACTTCGGGATCAACAGGGAATCCGAAGGGAGTTATGGTAGAGCATCACAATGTGATTCGTTTATTTAAATCGACGGAATGTTGGTATCAGTTTGATGAAAAAGATACTTGGACGCTTTTCCATTCTTATGCGTTTGACTTCTCGGTATGGGAGATTTGGGGGGCATTACTCCATGGCGGAAGATTGATTGTTGTTCCTTACTGGATTAGTCGATCGCCCAAGGATTTCTATCAACTGTTAGTAAAGGAAAAGGTTACGGTTCTTAATCAGACACCATCCGCATTTCGACAATTGATACAAGTGTGTGAACAAGAAGATGAGAAGAAAGACTTGCATCTGCGCTATGTCATATTTGGTGGGGAAGCACTCGATCCTACCAGCTTGGTACCATGGTTTCAAAGGTATGGAGAGCAGGAACCACAGTTAATTAATATGTATGGAATTACAGAAACTACCGTTCATGTTACGTATTATCCAATTACTCAAGATGATGTGCAGCATGCTTCAAGAAGTAATATAGGAAAACAGATTCCAGATTTAGAAGTGTATGTACTAGACACTTGTCAACAACCTGTGCCTATTGGCGTAGCTGGCGAACTATATATTGGTGGAGCAGGACTTGCACGTGGATATTTAAACAGACCCGAATTGACTGCAGAGCGTTTCATTCCTCATCCATTCAGTAGTGACCCAGGAGCGCGATTATATCGGACAGGAGACTTAGCGAGATACTTACCTGATGGAAATCTGGATTATCTTGGGCGGATTGATCACCAGGTGAAAATCCGTGGTTTCCGAATTGAGCTCGGAGAAATTGAATCTGCTTTAAACGCACATGTCTCCATAAAAGAGGCTGTTGTAATTGTTCGAGAAGATCAGCCGGGTGATAAACGGTTGGTGGCATATGTCGTGGGTGACGGGAATGTAGGTGAGTGGAGAGATTATCTCAAGGCGGAACTACCAAGCCATATGGTTCCTTCAGGATTTGTGATGATGGAAGCCATTCCACTAACTGCTAACGGAAAAGTTGATCGTGAGGCCTTACCTGTACCAGAGGAGAGGAAAATCGAAAGTGAATGTGTTGCCACGCGGAATGGTAACGAAGAAACACTGGCCACCATTTGGAAGCAAGTATTAGGGATTAAAAAGGTGGGAATCCATGATAACTTCTTTGAAATTGGTGGAGACTCAATTCTCAGCATTCAGATTGTCTCTCGTGCGAAGCAAGCAGGTTTGCAATTGACGCCAAAGCAAATGTTTGAACACCAAACGATTGCCGAGTTGGCGCAAGTAGTCAATGAAGAACGGGGTGTACAAGCAGAGCAGGGAGTTGTAACTGGAGAACTGATCCTTACACCAATCCAGCAATGGTTTTTTGCACAAGATCATCCAAACCCACACCATTGGAATCAATCCATGTTTTTTAGAACAAAAGAGCGACTGGATATAGTATTACTGGAGAAAGCTGTGAGTACCCTTCTAATCCATCATGATGCTTTGCGTTTAAGATATGAACGGTTACCGAATGGAGTATGGAAACAGCGGAACGAAGGAATCGAAGAACAATCGACGCTGACCGTTATTTCATTAGACGAAGTGTCACAAGCAGAATGGCATCAAGTGATTCAAACGGAGATTGACACTGCACAAGCAAGCTTGCACTTACACGCAGGACCGCTAATGAGAATGGTGTATTTTGATGAAGGTGAAAAAAGAGCCGGCCGATTATTCTGGGTGATTCATCACTTAGCAGTGGATGGTGTTTCTTGGCGGATTTTACTGGAGGATCTGCAAACGGCGTATAATCAAGCGAGCAAGGATCAGATGATCCAATTACCTACAAAGAGTACATCCTTTAAAGCGTGGTCGGAGAAATTGCATCATTACGCTGAAGCTGGGATTGTGCAAGAAGTGCGTGATTACTGGGAGCAGCAATCCGAACAAGAAGTGGCTATGCTACCAGTGGATACCACCCTCGAAGTTCCAGCAAACACAGGAAACGAGGAGATTACCGTGGTGCTAGATGAGAAAGAGACCCGTACGTTATTGAAAGAGATTTCAAGCACTCATCGTGTCCAAATCAATGAAGTACTATTGACAGCATTGGTACAGGCTACGGCAGCATGGACAGGTCATCCGACGCTGACCGTGGATTTGGAGGGGCATGGTCGGGAAGAGATCATCGAAGACGTTGACCTATCTAGAACCGTGGGGTGGTTTACAAGTATTTATCCTGTTCACTTAAATATTACCGGTGCCGACACGCCAATTGCAGCATTAAAAGCAGTTAAAGAACAAGTGCGTAAAATTCCTAATAAGGGTGTTGACCATGGGATTTTGCGGTATCTGAACACAACAATGTGTGAGCAATGGGGGTCTCAACATACACCGTCTATTAGTTTTAACTATCTTGGACAATTTGACCAAATGTTTTCTGACGATGCAATACTTATTCCAGAGAACGGATTTAAGCGCTTAGATCATGCTTCTGGTTCCAAGCGATTGCATTTAATTGATGTAATTGGAATGGTAACGGATGGGAAACTTCAGTTCACTTGGGTATACAATGTAGGACAATATGCGAAATCAACGATTCAAAGTATTGCAGAGAATATGCTCCATCAACTAAGTAAATTGATTCAATCTGCGGATGGAGAATCTGCACTGACTGTTTCAGATTTTGTGATGGCTAATCTTGACCAAGCCAGTTTGACAAAAGTATTAACCAAGATGAATCGTGGAAATAATTATCCGATTACCGATTTATATCCACTATCGCCTTTGCAAGAAGGAATGATTTTCCATACATTGCATGACCAAGGGGAGGAACATGTAGCGCCGTATATAGTGCAATTAAGTTTCATGATTAGAGGAGAATTGGATATTGCTACTTTCGAACAGGCGTGGAAATCGATAATTCAGCGGCATGAAATTTTCCGCTCAGCTTTCCTTTGGAATGAAGTTGAGGAGCCTTTACAAGTGGTGTATGAGAGTGTTCCATTTAAGGTGAATGTAGAAGATTGGCGTACGCTGACTGCTGAAGAAAAAGAAGAGAAAAGAAAAGCCTTTTTGGCATTGGATCGAAAACAAGCCTTTCTTTTTGATAAAGCGCCATTGATGCGGGTGACTGTCATTCAAGAAGGTGAGGAAGAATATCGAATTGTTTGGACACATCACCATATTCTGTTGGATGGATGGAGCCTACCACTGGTCTTTAACGAATTGCTTACAGTGTACCAGAAGAGAATGAATGGAGAAGCCGTGCATTTACCTAATTCATCGCCATACAAGAAATATATTCAATGGCTAAGAGAACAGAATCAGGAGCAGGCGGAGCAATTCTGGAGAGAGAAACTTAAAGGTTTTACAGCTCCAACCCTGCTGGGCTTAGAAAGTAAAGAGCAAGAAAAAGGTTACACAGAGAAGGTAACTTATTTATCAGAAGAGCAAACCCAAGCGTTACAAAACTGGGCGAAGCGCAATAGGCTCACTTTGAATACAGTAATTCAAGGTGCGTGGGCGTATCTCATGAGCCGGTATAGTGGAGAAGATGAAATTGTCTATGGTGTAACTAGCTCAGGACGCCCTACGGAGATTATTGATGTTGAAAACATTGTAGGTCCTTTTATTACCACATCACCGACGCGAATTCAGTTGATAGATAATATAAAAATAATGGATTGGTTGCAGAAGATACAAGAGGAAGAGATAGAAAGAAGACAATATGAATATGCTTCTTTGACAGAGATTCAAGGATGGAGTGAAGTTCCTAGAGGAACCCCGCTGTTCCATAGCTTGTATGTGTTTGAAAACTACCCAGTGAAAGAGGAGTCCTCAGGAAATCTAGAAATTGGTGGGTTGGAAGGAGTAGAGCAAACTCATTATCCATTAGGATTGACAGTTGTCCCAGAAAGCCAGTTGTTGTTAAAGTTGAAGTATGATCGTAGCAAGTTTAATGGCCTCACCATTGAACGGATACTGGGTCATTTAAGCCAGGTGTTAAAGCAAATGATCGAGAACGTTGATCAAACTCTGTCGGAGCTGGTGTATGTTACGGAAATAGAACAGAAACAACTACTGGAAGAATGGAATGATAATGCAGCAGCGTATCCACGTGAGAGTGTGATCCACAAACTGTTTGAAGATCAAGTGGATCGTACACCTGATGCGGTGGCAGTGGTAGATGAAAAGCAGCAGTTGACGTATCGAGAGCTGAATGAGAAAGCAAACCAATTGGCCCATTATCTTCAGAAATGTGGGATTGGGACGGAGTCATTGGTCGGGCTTTGTTTCCAACGTTCAGTTGAGATGATTGTCGGTCTCATGGGAATCTTGAAAGCTGGATCAGCCTATGTTCCGCTGGATCCATCGTATCCAGAAAGTCACCTACGATATATTCTGGAGGACACAGGAATTCAAATATTGGTTACGAACAAAGTATCACAAGGTTGGATACCTGAAGAAGTTGAAACAGTTTGTTTGGACCGAGATCAAGCAATGATTTCGCAAGAAAACACCCTTTCACCAATATGTAAAGTAACAGGAGAAAACTTGGCGTATGTTATCTACACTTCAGGTTCGACCGGGAATCCCAAAGGGGTTATGGTGCAGCATCATTCGGTATTAAATCTATCCTATGGTTTACAGAAAGAGGTTTTTTCACATCGGGCACATGATAACATGCGCGTTGGTCTAAATGCCTCAATCGCCTTTGATTCATCCGTTAAACAATTACAAATGCTTTTGTATGGTTCTAGTTTATATATTATTTCAACAGAAGTTCGCAGTGATCCTCAAAAGTTTGTATCTTATATTCGGGAGAATAAGTTGGAAATGTTTGATATAACACCTTCACTACTCCAATTACTCATAGATGAGGGGTTGTTAGAAAAAAACGATAGTGTTCATGTTCCAAGCAAGGTACTGGTCGGTGGAGAAGCAATTATGCCATCACTGTGGGAACAACTAGTAGAGAATGACCATATCCATTTTTATAATGTATATGGTCCTACGGAATGTACGGTTGATGCGACATGCTATCGTATCAAAAAAGATAGTAAGAGAGTAACCATTGGGCGTCCGTTGCCAAATGTTCAAGCCTATGTATTGGATGAGAAGTTGTTACCTGTTCCAGTTGGTGTAACGGGTGAACTTTATATCGGTGGAGCAGGCCTAGCGAGAGGATACTTGAATCGTCCAGAGTTAACGTTAGAACGTTTTATTCCTCATCCATTTAATGAAGGGGAACGGTTATACCGGACGGGAGATCTAGTCCGCTATTTAGCTGATGGCCATTTGGATTATCTGGGAAGAATCGATAATCAAGTGAAAATTCGAGGATTCCGGATTGAGCTTGGAGAGATTGAAGCGAATTTAGAAAGTCATCCATCGGTGAAAGAGGCTATAGTCTTGATAAGAGAGGACCAACCAGGAGATCGGAGAATGGTTGCCTATGTGGTGGGTGAAGGAAGTATGCATGAATGGCGTGAGCATCTCAAGAGGCAAGTACCGAATTATATGATTCCTGCACACTTTATTGAGGTGGATGCGATTCCGCTTACAACAAATGGGAAGGTTGATCGAAAGGCACTGAACAGCTTAACGATTCAAAGAGAAAGTACCTTTTCTACACCAATCATCCCACGGGATGAAATCGAGTATCAGCTGATTACAATCTGGCAGGATTTGCTACAGTTAGAAGATATCCATGTAAACGATGATTTCTTCAATATAGGAGGTCACTCTCTCCTTGTAATCAAATTGATTTCAAAGGTCAGAGAGAAATTTGGAAAAGAGATTAAGGTGCCCGCACTAATTAAGAATCCGACAGTGGAAGGAATCGCTTGTCTCATTCGTGAGAATCATCGTATGGAAGAATCATTATCGGTTCTGGTTCCATTACAAGAATCAGAGAAAAGACCTTTCTTCTGTGTTCACCCATTTATGGGTAATGTACTCTGTTACATTCAGCTAGCAAGGTTACTCAAGGATCACTGCTCATTTTATGGTCTACAGAATCCTCTCGTAGAGAAAGAAGGAATGAACGGGTTGATTTTATCGGAAGTAGTGCAACTCTACATCGAGGAAATGAAGCGGGCTCAGCCAGAGGGGCCGTATCGTCTGGGAGGATGGTCTCTGGGCGGTGCCATCGCCTATGAAATCGCAACTATGCTACGGAACCAGGGAGAAGAAGTTGAGGTGTTGGTACTATTGGATACCAAGGTGCCTTCAGAACGGGATTACAAGACAGAGGATGAAATGCTATCTTATATATTGGAGCATTTCATCCATATAGAGCTAGTGGACCAGGAAGAAGAGCTTGTTCATCAACAGGACATGCTTGTTGAACAATTAATTGTGGAAGGAGTGCTCCCGCCTGATGCAAATCTTACGAATTTGAAGCAAATTATCAATGCTCACAGGAAATGTCTGAATTTAATGGCAGAGCATGATTTAACACCATATTTTGGGGAAGTTATTTACTTTAGTGCTGAGGAAGGTAAAGAATTGTTTACGGATTGGAAGCCTTTATTAAAAGGAAGAGTGAATATGTATTCGGTCCCTGGATCACACGAAGAAATAGTAGCTTCCCCCGCAGTTGAAAAGTTAGCTAAGTATCTACTAAATGAATTAGAAGGAATAAAAGAGACATCCCTTTCGCTAACGGAAAAGTAGAGAGCACAAATAACAACTTTATAAACAAACATTGTTATTATTAAAGTTGTTATTTGTGAGTAGTAGTGTAAATAAAGAGAGCAGTCCAATAACTGCACATCAAGTGTAGGAGATTATGTATATATATATCAAGAGCATTACTTTTTAAGGGGCTTGCTTGATAGGGACATAGAAACATATATGAGTTGTTCATAGTATGCTGTAAATTCTCTGAAGTTTTTGTACCAGAAGCGAATGCTTTGATGATATTGCTGAGGAAAGGTGTATATTTTCATTGATATGTAAATATGCACCTTTTCTATTATATTTGCACTTGAATAAATGCAAGTTAGAAAATGAAATTGAATTTCTATAACGTATACATAGGAAGAAATCCTTTTAAAAAGGAAGTGATTTATCATACAAATTCATGCTGTGAAAATACCAAAAAATATTGAAAATCATTTGTTTAATCAATTTAGTAACTTGATTTCAAATGAGAAGAGAGAACGAATGAAGCGTTTATTAAATTTATGTGATATTAATAGGACTTTGATAGGAGATTTATTAATCCGTTCCCTAGTTTGCCAAAAATATAAAATGAATAATGAAGAAATTAAATTTATATATAATGAGTACGGAAAACCTTTTGTTCAAAATTTTTCTGACTTTCACTTTAATATTTCGCATTCAGGAGAATGGGTGGTCTGTGCCACTGCTAATTCTAATGTAGGTATTGATATTGAAAGAGTTTCAGACATAGAGGCTCTTAAATTAGCAAATGAATTTTTTTCAGAGGAAGAATTTTATGATTTATCTAATATGAATTCTGATGAACAAATCAATTATTTTTTTGATTTATGGACATTAAAAGAAAGCCATATAAAAATGATTGGTAAAGGACTTTATATCCCGTTAAATTCATTCTCTGTAAAAAAAGAGTCACGAACTTTAATTTCATACACGAATATACCTCAAAACTTTTACTTTAGACAATATAATATTGATCCAAATTATAAGATATCTGCTTGTGCAACACGTGATGAATTACCGAATGAGATAATAATTAAAGACTTTTATACAATTGGCCAAAATATAAACAAATTTTAAAGTAAGGAGAAAATCTATGAATAAGACTAAACTTTTTTGCTTTCCACATGCTGGTGGCTCTGCGTTTAGTTACTCAAAATGGAAAAATTACTTTAATCCACATATTGAAGTAGTTCCAATAGAGTTAGCCGGTAGAGGATATAGAATTGAAGAAAGCCTGTACCAGAGTATGGAAGAGGCTGTAAATGATGTCTACAATAGTATAGTCAAGCAACTAGATAATTCGCCCTATATTTTATATGGGCATAGCATGGGAAGCTTGATTGCCTATGAATTAGCTAGAAAAATACAGGATTCTAATAATGTATTGCCTGAATTTCTTGTTTTATCCGGTAGAAATCATCCTAATAGTAAGATAAAAAATATTCGACATAACCTACCCGATGAACAATTCAAAAATGAAGTTATTGCAATGGGGGGAACATCAACCGAGGTACTACAATCAGAAGAATTAATGGGAATTTTTCTCCCCATTCTAAGAGCAGATTTTAAAATTGTAGAGACATATATCTATAACAACAATATACGAGCATGTGACATTGATTTTCTTGTATTGAACGGAAAAAAAGATGAATTAACTACATATGATGAGGTAAAAAAATGGAAACAATACACAAGTAAATCGTGTACCTTCAATTCATTTGAAGGTAATCATTTCTTTCTAAATGAAAATATTGAAGAAATAGCAAGTGGTATTATAAGAAAGTTAGAATCTAAAAGATTTTCAACTAGTTTTTAGAATATTTCTAGGTATACTTATGGTTGAAAAATAAAAATATTAAAGGTGAAAAATACAGGTTCTGTTGAAACATCATTGAATAAAGAGATAGAAAAAATGCAGATACAATTAGAAGCTGGTATACCACATTCCTACTTTAATAGTACGTATGCAAGTATAAAAGTACAGAACTCATCGGGTAGCGTTGTGTACAATAAAGAAATTGTGGGAAATAGACAACGAACTGCTGAAACCCAAACCGTTCCTGTAAAAGTTGGGGATTACATTGAACTTACCCATATAGAAGGGGAAGCAGAAAAGGAAAAGATACGAGCTACTTTAACTAACCTTGAGAATGGCAAACAGGAATATATGGGTAAGAAGAGAATATATCAGGTTACATCTACAGGACTAATAAGACAATAGATGAATCAAAAAGTTGGGGGAATCCTCAACTTTTTTGGTTAAAAAGGAGGTTCTGGTGCCAATATATGAAGAGGAACGATAGTAGATTTTTAACGGAATCGTATTTTATACTATAAGTCCAAAAATTCTGTGAATTAAATCTTTCTGATTTAGAAAAGACTGATTTTGTACATCAAATAAAACAGGAAGCAAGATTTTTGGATGTTCTCAACACTCTACATGTACGCATACAGAGCTAATAAATACATGAGCTGTGATAAAAATTCAGCTCTTTTTCAATTTTTTAAAGAGTGTATTAAAAAAAGGAAGTTTAATTTAAAAACGACTTTTCAGGTTTGTTTATTTTGCGTTTCGATGGACAAGTTAAAATAGGTCTTGTTCATTTTAAAAACATATGTAAAGACAGATAAGGACTTTAAATGTGTTTTTGGGGTTTTTAGGGGGAATAAAAAGGCTAGTCATTATTTAAGACTTAACCCTTTTCTACTAGCTGACGAATTGCTTCATTTCAATTACTTATCTTGTTATCGTGCCAAAAATCCTCTATTTATTTTACTTGTTCTTTTGTAAATGAAACTAAATTTTCATGTATGGGGAAAGATATTAGATGAAAGCAACCGGAGTAACTAGAAAAGTAGATGAGTTAGGGCGTGTGGTAATTCCAAAGGAACTTAGAAATACGCTAGGTATGAAAGAAAAATCACCATTAGAGATCTTTGTAGAAGGTGAAGACATTGTTTTACAGAAGTATCAGCCTGGTGGTGTTTGTGCATTAACAGAAGAGGTGTCAAATCGTAACATAGTATTAGCAAATGGTAAGATAACATTAAATCCAGAAGGTGCGGAACTATTAATAAAAGAAGTAAAACAGTACCTTGTAAAATAAGTGGCCCTTACAAGGGGCTTTTTTTAAAATCAATAAAATAATTTCATGTACCGTATTTATTATAAAAAATAATAACACAACGAACCTAACACCGCTAAAGGTATTGATAACAAAACCAACATTTGATGATCCTGAACCATTATAAGATTTTGTATTCTCTTTTGGAGAAACATTATAAAAATCGCCTAAGTTGAAAGAACCAGTACTATTTTGTGCGACAAGGTTTGCTACAACTGAGGGCATAGTACGCACCTAATTTCCTAGAAAGTATTTAAATTAGCATATGTTGTAATCATCTAGAGGTTCATTTTGATCTAAGAATTCGAAGTTATTGCTCGTGAAGATTTTAATAAAATAGTTATTTTGTAATAATCAAAAAAGAGCACTTCGTATAGGTGCCGAAATAAGAATTATTCAATTGTCAAGATAATTACTTACCACCATTTTGATTTATACGTTTTAAATAAAAAATAGAACAAGGTCCTGATTTGAAAAATAGAGAGCTCTTTGGAAAGAGCTCTCTGACTAAAATTTATATTGAATATGAATACACACGATATTGTATACGTGCTATTTAGGTAGGTACAATTTTAAAACAAAATCCTTATTTGAATAGAGAAAAAAGACAACAACCGGAGGGCTTGTTGTCTCAAAAAAGTGGAATGTCACTAAAATATTTGTTGAAGACATAACAGGTTATTTAAAGTATATGAATTGCGTATAAAAATATACAGTAGAAATTAAAGAGCGCTTACCAAGGTGCTCTTCTACCCAAACTTACATTGAAAAAGAATCCGCGACATTGTATGCGTATTTCTTTCGCTTTGTGTAGTTTTAAAATAAAATCGTTATTTTAATTAAAAGAGCAGCTAGCAAAAGCTAACTGCTTGTTAAAAAAAGAATCCACTCTAGGTTATTTACTGCCAGAGTTTCAAGAAATAAATGATTAAATTAATTTAATTTTTCAATTACAATCGAAGCATTTATATTTGTTTGTGTTCCACCTGCCAAAGTCTGCAAAGTAACTGCAGCAGCGGAAGTATGATTATTAAGGGTAATAATATCACCTGCAGCTAAAGTGAGGATTGTTTGGCCGTTGTTTGGTTGAGTTCCTGCACCTGATCCATAAACTGCGCTGGTAACCGGAGCACCATTTAAAAAAAGTGTGAATTGATTAGGCTCAACTCCTGATATAGAAAAAGAAATTTTATAATCTCCTGCATTAAGAACCATCAATTGAGAAGTTCCAAGCGTATGAGTAAAACCAGGTGTCATTTTACCATGTGAATTAAAAAGAATAGGTGCTTCTAAGGCAACAACTTGAGCTGCTGTATTGAAAACATAAGCATAATGAGATAACCCAGATACTGTAAGTCCGGTAGGTCCAGTAGGCCCCGGAGGTCCACTAGAAGGTCCGGTTGCTCCAGTTATTCCAGTAGGTCCAGTAGGCCCCGGAGGTCCACCAGAAGGTCCGGTTGCTCCAGTTATTCCAGTAGGTCCAGTAGGCCCCGGAGGTCCACC
>NZ_QNRN01000009.1:47192-254322 GCF_003315125.1 Bacillus sp. DB-2
GAGTTATTCCAGTAGGTCCAGTAGGCCCCGGAGGTCCACCAGAAGGTCCGGTTGCTCCAGTTATTCCAGTAGGTCCAGTAGGCCCCGGAGGTCCACTAGAAGGTCCGGTTGCTCCAGTTATTCCAGTAGGTCCAGTAGGCCCCGGAGGTCCACCAGAAGGTCCGGTTGCTCCAGTTATTCCAGTAGGTCCAGTAGGCCCCGGAGGTCCACCAGAAGGTCCGGTTACTCCAGTTACTCCAGTTATTCCAGTAGGTCCAGTAGGCCCTGGAGGTCCACCAGAAGGTCCGGTTGCTCCAGTTATTCCAGAAGGTCCAGTAGGCCCTGGAGGTCCACCAGAAGGTCCGGTTGCTCCAGTTATTCCAGAAGGTCCAGTAGGCCCCGGAGGTCCACCAGAAGGTCCGGTTACTCCAGTTATTCCAGTAGGTCCAGTAGGCCCCGGAGGTCCACCAGAAGGTCCGGTTACTCCAGTTATTCCAGTAGGTCCAGTAGGTCCAGTAGGCCCCGGAGGTCCACCAGAAGGTCCAGTAGCTCCGGTTATGCCGGTTGGCCCAGAAGGTCCAGTAGCTCCAGTTATTCCAGTAGGCCCTATTTGAGGCAAAGGAAAGGAACATGGAAAAGGTATGTGACAATTCTTTTTAAATTTACTCATTTTTACACCTCCCTTATAAATTAACTACCAATTTATATTTATACTTTAACAACTTATGAGTAAACAGACGCACGGGTGTAAGGAGGAAACCTATAATAATTACATAAAAGGTTTTAAGAGCAAGCCTTTATTTCGCATTCCATACCAAAAAGAGCACTATATATAAGTGCTCTTCGTATCAAAGCTCTTAGTGTAAAAGAGTACGTGATACCAAATGAAATTTTTTCATGGGCGTGAAGTATTTGAACAAAAAAGCTATTTAAATACTAAGTTATCGAGATGAAAAATGGTGCACAAAGTTTTTTGTGCACCACTATATATAAACTATGTCTTGTCTTGTTAATAATATGTCTACCGCATAAAATTGTGAACAGATTAAAGAGAAGATTAAAGAGAAGATTAAATTTAAAAGAGCAACCTTTGAGGATGCTCTTATGACCAGTACCATTACTGTAAAAGAATACGTAATATCGGATCTGTATTTTTCAAAAGGTGTGAATTATTTGAACCCAAAATTAATTTGGCACAACAAAGCAGCTAGCTGAAGTAGCTAACTGCTCCAAACAGTGATGTAACTCTAGATGTATGTATAGTATTGACGAAATATTGAGCTTTATTCAGGAGGGAGAGAAGTAGGCCATTAACATGAAGATGCTCCAATACATATCTTGCAAGTAGTAAATTAATGACGGGGTAGATTGAGAATGGATGATCCGATTAAGGAGATAGTTGGCGCATGGTTTGTTGCAGTAGGGACAATTATTGCTGCGATTGGGAGTACACCTTTAAAAAGATTGAACAGCGAATTAAGAAAAGATTTGAGCGTATGGGGGAATGTATTACAGGCAACGGGGAATGGTCTGGAAGCTGATGGACAAGGAGAAATATCCCTTGAATTGATTGGGAGCGAAATCCAATCAATTGGTAATGTAACGGTTCTAACAGGACTCATTATAGAATTTGAAGATGAAACAAAAAAAAAATTAGTAATTGCAGGAAATTGGATACAAGCATTAGGTGGTGTTACATCAATAGGTGGGGAAATAGAAGATAGTTCCAATATGGATGAATCGTATATCATTATCGGGAATGTGTTACAAGCGACTGGTAATTCATTACAGGCAATAGGTGGAATAGATGAATTGAAAGCTAGTCGGGATAAAGTGGAGGGAATTTCGGAAGACGATGAGGAGGATGGGCAGCTTATAGTGATTACGGGGAGTTGGGTCCAAGCGGTCGGTTCAGTAGTTTCATTAATCGGTCAAATAAGAGAAGAAAGCCAAGAGATAGAAGAAAGTATTTCATAGAGGACTTAATAAAATAATCCTTTTCAAATAACAAAGTTACTAAAATATGAGAAAATGATATAATAATACCAATTAAATATTTAGTCCTACTGGAAGAACCAGCGGACATCAAACCATAAAGAGCATAAGTGATAGTGCTCTATGGTTTGGTGTCCGCTTTTTGTTTTTTTATTAATAAAATAGATAAGGAGTGTTTTTATATATGACGCAATTAACTTTCTTACCTAAAATTGATCGTAAAGCAACACAAGTTCGTTTAGAAGAGATTCTTGAAAATGTTCGTATTTATAGAAAATTTGGGATGATTAGAAATGAGGTGAAGGTCACAGCTTCTTGCGAGGTAAGATATCATGGCCCAACAAACATGGTAGGCAAGCCAGCTGAAGATGTTGCTTTAGCAAATGTTGCAATGAGTGAAAGAGAATTAAAATTACAACGTTTATCTTTTCAAATTGATAAACATTAAGTCGATTTAGCAAAAATCAACGAGATATCATTGTAAAACGATATTTGGAAGATGAGGAAGTCTTTGATTATATGGTTTATAACGATATTGGTATGAGTGAACGTACATATAGAAGAAATAAATCAAATGCTTTTTATAAATTAGCATTTGCTCTTAGATTAGAAGTTTATGAGACTGAAGAATCTGGAGGTAATGAATAATGAATTTTGTTTAGCCAATACGTGATCCAGAGCGAATACAACAGCTAAAAGAGTATTTTAAGGAAAAGAGCTTACGTAATTACATTCTCTTCATTATGGGTATTAATACAGGTCTCAGAATCTCAGATATTTTGAAATTGAAGGTAGGGGATGTTAAAGGCAGCCATATATCTATGCGGGAAAAGAAAACAGGGAAAGAGAAACGAATACAAATTACTGCAGCGCTGAAAAGAGAACTTAAATGGTTTATTGTAGAAAGAGAAGACAATGAGTATTTATTGCAAAGCAGACAAGGTAAGAATCGTCCAATTGGTCGTAGCATGGCATATAAGATATTAAGCGGAGCAGCGGCAGAGTTTGGGTTAGATGAAATAGGAACACATACGTTAAGAAAAACATACGGGTATCACATGTACATGCAAACGAAAAACATAGCATTACTTATGGAGATATTCAATCACTCGTCAGAGAAGGTCACGTTACGTTATATAGGTGTAAATCAAGATGCAATGGATAAAGCAATGACTAGGTTTAAAATCTAATCACTGCTTATTTCTTTTTAAATCTAGGGTATTGCAGCATTTTGGAAAAACTCATGCTAAGAGTATGCAAGATTTTATACAGTTCTAGTAACAAACAAGAATCCAAAAACCGTGCTAGGATAGGAATGTATAAAAAAGTGCATAGATCCATAGAACAAAAAAAGAAGGTTCCTTGGTGAGAGTACGGTTTCCTCCCTTTTCCTTGCTACCAATAAAATGTGTTATGTAAATTAGCAATGAATAAAATATACAATTTCATCGTGGTATTTTAATTATATAATAATATTAGAAAGTAGGTACGGAGTTTGAAAGAATGGATTTTGTTAAATGAACAAGAATATGAGAATGTTTGGGATAGATTTTATGATGAATTTGCTTTTAATCCTAATATAGATGGTGAACAGTCATTTAAATTTTCTTGTCCATATATTACTTATGATTTACCTAATTATTTTGAAGGAAAATGGACTGATGACGATGATTATATTTTTGATCATATATTATTGAAAGCTCTTATTTTATGTACCGAGAAACATGAATATATATATGCGTTAGATTGGCATCATGATAGCTACTGGATGAATCCTAGTTTAAATTTAAACTAGGATTCATCAATGGAAAATCCCATTTTTTCCGGATGGAGATTATTATTTCTTTTTGCAAAAAGACTTTAAGTGGGGTTATTTAGGGCATCCATGGGAAAAAGTTATTTATATTTTCGGAGAAGAATTAATCAAGAATTTCAAAGAATTAAGGGCTAGTAGATTAAAAAAGACCAATGAAAAAGTATAAATTTCACTTCCCATATCGATAATTATGTAAATAAGCTGTCCACATGGGCAGCTTATTTTATTTTTCCGCATAGCGTAGGTTATTTTACAAAATGTTGGTGGTATCCCTATACAGTTACTCATAATTTTCGTACTGTGTAACCCAAAAGAGAAAGTTAAATGAAATCAATGATATCAAGGGATTTAGCGAAGGGGGCAGTTACGCACAATATAAGATATGGGTAAGTCGATTATTTATATGTTAAGATTATACTATAAAAAAGAAAGTAGTGATTGTGATGAGTGAAAGATGTCCGGTTTGTCAAAACTCTATTGAGGAACAACAATTAGTGGGAGTGGGAGGAGGACGTGTAGAGCAATATAAATGTGAGAATTGTGGTACATTTTCCATGGCTGAAGAAGCGAGATTTGAATTAAATGTAGAGCAGAAGAGAAAACTTTCTGCAATTTTAAGAAAGAGAACCATTAGAGGGATGGGGAAAATAATGATTTTTCTTAATCGACCAGATAAAAATCTTTCAGAATTTCCGTATCCTATTTATCTTTTAGAGGATCTATTAAGTGAATATCCAGATAGTGCTTCTGATAGGTTGGATGAATCATTAATAAACTTAGCTAAATTGTCCAAATTTCCAGGTGACCCAGTATATATTCGTGAATCAGATAAATCTCTATTTTTTGTACAGAGTGTTCACTTGTTGGAAATGAAATATATAGCGACCCAACTATTTCAGGACGAACTGATTGAGATATCTAAGCTATCGGCAGCAGATTTCCCTGCACATATTACAGTTACAGCGAAAGGGTGGAATCGTATTGCAGAATTAGAAAAAGGAAGAGAAGCGGATAATAAGCAGGCATTTGTCGCGATGTCGTTTAGTCCAAAAATGGATGGTCCATATAAGAATGCAATCACAAAAGCTATAAAAGAGGCAGGATACCAGCCTATCAGAATTGAAGAAGCGGAACATAATAATGACATAACTGATGAAATTATAGTCAAAATAAGACAAAGTAAATTTGTAATTGCAGATTTTACCGGACACAGAGGTGGAGTTTATTTCGAAGCTGGTTATGCGATGGGACTAGGTAAGACTGTTATATGGACATGTAAAGATGACGATTTTAAAGATATTCATTTTGATACTAGACAATTTAGTCATATTAAGTGGTCAACAGAAAACGAATTATACCAAAAATTATTAAACAGAATTAAAGCAACAATTAATTAAAAACATGGCAGAGTCGTGACCGCTTTTTGGCAGTAAATGTGCCGGTTGTTTTGGAGTTAACGTGATATATTTGTATTGTGAGAAGTGGCTTAAAACACAACTCATAAAGATTCCTTTATAATCTATATGTTGTCTAAACGGTTTCATAATGACGGCACATAAAATCCGAAACCAGCAGATGGTAGTGATTGAATGATACCGTTATTAAGGAGAGCTTTTGCTCTTCTTCCAGTTACTTAATATTGTTGGAATAGTGTAGCGACATTTGGTGATTGGAAGAAGAATAAAACTTCATTTACCGTAATTAAAACACAAATCAATAATTGCTATAAAAGCATCCATTCGGGTGCTTTTTATTTTGGAGGAGGATGAATAATAGATTTAACATTAGATGGATTAGAGCGGTGTTTTAATGAGGCTGTAAATGAAGGTGCAGAGTATTTAGCTGTTCAAATCGAAATGGACGGATTCCCTAGTGATGAAGTAATTATTAATCATAAGCAAAATATTGATACTAAGTTAGAGTATTATAGGAAAACGTACAACGAGGATTTAGAATATAGATACGCTCCAGGTATTCGTATTGTTGGATTTGCATATGGCTATTCGTTCTCAGGGATTCAACACGAATTAGGATTATTAGCGGAATAATGATTAAACCAATAGCAATTATCGTAGGCGCTGCCGTGATCTGGGTGGCGTCTTGTTTGTTGTTAAGGGGTGATAAGGGCTGAAATAGACTTGCAATTTGAAGATTAGATAATAATATTATTACTTTAAAATGCAGAAAGTAGACTAATAAACAAGCTGTTTTTAACTTTTAATCATAGAATATGAGGAATTCTATTCTTAAGAGGAGGTAATCATATTTATGGGATGTAATTGTAATTTCAGACATTGCAGAGATTGTAATAGATTTTGGGATGATTTAATGTTTTGCAGACGCAGACATAGAGATTTTGATGACTGTCGTTGTAGACGTGACCGTGACTGCGATTGTGATGATTGTCGTCGTAGACGTAATCATCATCATGACTGTGATCGTGATGATCGTCGAGATTGTTAAATCTCTTTGAACGAGTGCTTTGAAGAAAAGTACTCTTTTTTTATTTTCATAAAAATATGGATTTGGTGGCCTATTTATTTTAATAATTGTATTGTTTATTCTTTTAATTAACATTGGAGATATTTGTTTTTTTACGTTATTTGTACAAATAACATGATAGCATGAAAAGGAATAATTGCTGTACGTATGAATGTACTAACATTCTTTTTCTATTATTATTTTAAATTAACTAAAATGTACATCAATAAAAGATATAGTTCTAGTTCCTGTTGGTTTGTTATGGATAAGTGATGTTATGTAAGAAGGTTGGTACAAGTTAATAGATGGCAATAGGTAAGATGACTCTAACCGATGATGCAAGGGTTAATCTTATCTATTGTCATCTATATTCAATTATAAAGTATTAGAAATCAAGGCTATAGATAACTGGTATATCCATTCTAGGGAAACCGCCCATACCTGTACCAGGGAAACCGCCTATACCCATTCCAGGAAAACCACCCATACCTGTACCAGGGAAACCTATAATACGATGAGAATCTAATGTCATGTTTTCACCTACTTTTTATAAATAGTTCATATTCTTTTACATGCTATGCTTAAAGAATATAAAGGAGCTTATTCTCATTTTAAATTAGGCAGACTAACTACTGATAACGGTAATTATGTGAACGAAGAGTCTCTTAAGAAGATCGGAAGAGACTTTCATAGGTTTCTAGATACCTTGACTGCTGATAAGTGGTTTTATGTAAACTAGATGTGTATATGGGGTATATTTTTGAGAACAAAATAAGAGATAAGCAGCCTTATAATTTAATCATAACTCAGTTGATTGTAATTATCATGTTGCGTTGGTTTGGAAAACTTTTTTAGTTTAAATTATAAGGAGTAAGGTGAAGATGGTTATAAGGAAAGGAAGGTAGAGTCAAGATGTTATTTAATATTCTAATTGCATTTGTGTTACCTTGGACTGTTGGAATTCTTCACCTTTACAAAAAAGAGAGAAGAATTATCCCTCTGATTGGCTCATTCTTTTGTGTCGTTGCTTTTGTCGTAAATGAATTCGGCTTTTATTGTGGTTTTTGGAGGATTGCTCCTTTCCTTGATCAAAAAACTTTTTCTGCGTTACCCTTTAATATAGGAATTTATCCGATTTTGGCAAGTTACTTGATATTCTTTATAAAGAAAACCAAAAGACCTTACTTGATGGTCTTTTTCATATCCCTATTTACTACCCTTCTTGAAATGACATTAGTTTTAAGTGGAGAAATCGTATATGGTAACGGCTGGAATATTATTTGGACATTTTTTTCCTATATCATCCCTTATATGTGGGTGTACTGGTATTACCTCTATTTAAGAAAGTTAGAAGTCATGAACTAAATCCTGAAGGCAACATAATAGAATTCGAATGTTTTTGATTGCCGAAAACGGGAATTATGTAAATACGAACCCCCTTCAGTAAGCAAACTGAAGGGGGTTTTTCTAGATATATTTAATACAGAGAATAATGGATTATGTTAATAAAAATATATGTGTTATTGATAAAAAAAACGCCATCCTTTCTGCATATTTCTACAAAAAGAATAATGTTTTTTTTCGTAATATGGATAGAAATTCTTTTTAATTTAATAATAATGGAGGATAACTGTTTATAAAAAAAATTTATTCTCACTATACTATACTTTCAATTTCTTCTCTACACTAAAAAACATAATAGTTATTAATAGTATCATAAGAGCCATAATTAAAAGAATTATAGAAGAATATCTAAATAATAAACTGACTCCCATGTTTACAAGCGCAAATATGTGTAACTTCTTAGTTGTGAGAAAAGAGGTCATTCATTAAAAAAAATTGTTTAGGTGACCAGAGAAGATTAGGAAACCGAAACATACGAAATGGAATGTAATCACAATTGCAAGGACATGCATGAACGTATTGTTGGGCCAAAATTTATGCTTCTTATTTTTCCGTTCGAAAATATCAAATGAAATAAACAGAAAAATATGATATAGAGCATAAATAATATATTGAGCAATATCATGACCAGTAATGTGCCAAATTCCCATGACAAAAAAGTTTAAAAAGACGCCAATATATGAAATCATATAGCGATTTTTAATGAGCTTTTTCTTTGTTGCAAAAAAGACAAAGCGCATGTAAATAAAATCACGGAGCCAGAATGATAAGCTCATATGCCAACGATTCCAGAAATCTTTAATATTACGACTGATAAACGGTTTATTAAAGTTTTCTGGTGTTTTAATACCCATCATATAACTGACACCAATTACGAATGAACTATAACCTGCGAAGTCAAAAAATAGATATAAACTATAGCTATACATGTAAATCATATTTGATGAAATTGTGTTTTGGTGAGCTAATGTTGCATCTATAATATTTTCTTTTATTAGGTAAGCAAGTATAAACTTATACAGAAAACCTTGGAAAATACGGTTAATTCCCGTGTATAGTAGGTTTTGATATTCTTCAGCGCTTGGTGGTTTTTGAATATCTTTTTGGAACCTGCGATACCTATCGATAGGTCCGGTCGAAATAGCAGGGAAGAACAAAATGAATTCCCAGAAATTAAAAAATGAGCATTCTTTAATTAAGCCATCGCGAATTTCAAATACCATTTGTACTGCTCTGAATGTTACATAAGATATACCAGTAAAAACAATGAATTTTAATTCAGGTACAAATGGTGCGACTTTTGCCAAAATCAATGGCAAAATCGACAAAATAATAGCCATGCAAAACATGAACGTATTATTATTTTGTTTTCTTAGTAGTAAATAGCCTTTAATAAGGACATATTGCCAAATAATAAATACTACTAACATCATTGCTTGATTTGACTTATCCGAGAAGATAATAGCAAGCATAATAAGCGTTAAGATAGCATTATATTTGCGCAACATTTTACCTCTTAATCCAGCTACGATAGTAGGTATCAATAAAATCCCCACTATAGCAAAAAAATAAAATGATCCATATGCGGTCATGCTGTAACCTCACTTTATAATGTTTTGCAATCCTTCATTCCATTTGGTGTCATGGAATAATGGATTGGCACATGAATTTGGAATTATATAGTTTAATAATCACTCATTGCGTTTTTTGGGTTGCAGATGTTAATAAATACTTTTTCTATAATCGCATATGCCGGAGCAATTTGTTCTTCTGAAGCCCCATGCATAACTTGTAACGCTAATCCATTCATCGAAGCCAATAAAGCCCTAGAAAACGCTTCTAGATCTGGGATTTCTACAGTGGAAGTTTGAGCATATTCTTGAATTAGGTCTATCAATTGGTTCTGTAGAACTCGAATTTCTTCCATAATTTTCGGTGACCAAGCTGCTGCTGCCAATAAACTAAAATACACTTTTCTCCATTCAGAACTTTTGAACTGGTGATGTACTACAAATATTAGTTTTTTCATTTTCTCTGAGAAATCTTGTATATTTGAGAGTTCCTTCTGAATTTCTTTAATCTGTTTTTGCATGACATAGGAGGTAGCGTTAACTAATAATCCCTCCTTTGTTGGAAAATAATAATGAATTAAACTTAAAGTAATTCCCGCTTTTGTAGCAATATCTCGTAATGTAATAGCGGTTGTGCCTTTTTCAGCTAAGCATTCAAACGTAGCCATTAGTATTTGATCCCGAGTAGCTGTTTTTTTAGAATTAGACATTGTATTTCACCTTCTCTTTTAGTTTGGTCAACCGACCAATAAATATAAATTTATACTACTCTATTAGAACATTTTTTACAATACTAAGTACCATCCCCATGTCCACCAAGCTAAGGTTTTGATGTACACCTATATGAAAATTATCTTTCTCTACAGTTAGTTATTTTGAGAATTCAGCTCATTTTTTCTTTTTGGGGGTGTCTACTTTTCTTAAGTTGATGGGCATGGGGTCCCTCCTACATCACGCGATTATCTTAACTTCGATGTGAGAACTATTGGAATAACAATGGTTCTCACATCATTTACATGTATTCAAAGTAAAATTGGTTTATATAATAATCGATCTTTTATACTATTTTATCGAACTATAGAACCCCGTGAACAAGGATTTAGAATACCTTTATTTAGAGACCATCAAGTGATTGTTTTTCTTCTTAATAAGTCTTCTTCTTTTAAATTAAGCTTTTTATATACTCTGTAGTAAACCCACACAGCATTTATCAGTAACAATGTACTTGTAATAAAAAATACATATCGGATACCTATATGGGCCGCCACTTGCCCTCCTAGAACAGAACCTCCAAATACACCCATATATCCTGCTGACATGTTAAAGCCAAAAACCCTACCTGTTAGAGCAGATGGTGTGATTTTCTTAATTAAAACGTTGACTGCAGGAGCCAAGCCAGCTGTGGTTAATCCCAATAAAAATTGAAGTACCATTAACTGCCAAGGATTTTTCACAAAGGCTTCTGGTATAAAAATGAGTCCCGCTACTACAAGGGCGACTAATATTACTTTCTGGGGCCCTATTTTATCGGAAATTTTACCCAATCTTGGTGCGGCAATTATATTTGCCATCCCTGAAGCAGAGAATACGATACCAGCTATCATTGCAATATGACTAGTATCACGGGACAATTGAGTCACATATACTGTGATGATTGGTTCCATTGTATACAATGCCATATATATTATAAAAAAAGTCACAAACATGGTAAGAGTTAAGCTCTTTTCAGGTACATTCCTCCATGTTTCCTTGGCACTAAGCACTTTTTTGTCCTCGCGGTTGAAGGACTCCTTTACAAATAAAGCGGTAATAATAAATGCAATAAGCATCATTGCCCCCGTTATAAAGAATACATTTTGTAATCCAAAATTCTCCGCCATGAAGCCACCGATCATGGGTCCAAGTAAAGAACCCGAAATACTTGCCGTTGAAAGGGTACCTAAAGCCCACCCTGAATGTTCCTTTTCCGTCTGAGTTGCAATTAGTGTAGTACAGGCTGAACTGTATCCTGTTATTACACCCTGTAATAATCTTAATCCTATCAATACATATACATTCGAAGCAAAACCCATACTACCTATAACTATTGCCATACCAAGGCTCGCCCGCAAAAGCATTGGTTTTCGTCCGTATTTATCCGCAGCAAGCCCCCAAATTGGTGAAAAAATGGCAGAAATAATAAAGGTTATGCCGAAAGAAAATCCGGACAACTGTGCAATTAAAGCTGCATTATCAACTCCAAGATGCTTGATATAAAGCGGCAACACTGGTGCAAGCTGACTCATTCCCACACCCGTGACAAACATCCCAAACCAGCAAACAATTAAATTTCTTTTCCAAATCGGCATGAGTATAACCTGTCCTTTCATTTTTTTATTTCTATAACAAATGATGTTCTGAGTAAAATCAAACAAACGCCACTTTAGGAGAAAATCCTTGAGAGGCGTTTGCTTAGTTATGATATTAATCCAGTGTTTTAATCCAAGCGTCAACAGTAACCACATCTGCTTGACGAGGGAATACCTTTTCCATAAGAACGCGGTGAACCTCAGAATCGGCATCTAGACAAGCATCAGAAAGTACCGTTATTGCAAAGTCTTTGTCTGCTGATTCCCTTAAAGTGGATAGAACCACACCGCTTGTAGAAATACCGCAGAGAACAAGCGAATCGATTTGCTGTGCACGGAGGATAACCTCCAGATTACTACCAGCGAATGCACTAAATCTGTACTTCGTTACAACAGGTTCATTTGCTTCAGGCTGAACAGATTCGTGAATTTGTGTCCACGCATCCGAGATAGTCATTCCGCCCATTTTAGTAATGGCTGAGAATCCTTTATTTTGTGGACTCACTTCTGGATAGCCTTCGCTAAATCCTAATCGAATAAAAATAACAGGAATATTATTTTGGCGTGCCGCTTCAACAGCTTTCTGGAATGGAAGTAATACATCTTTATTTTCTGAGAAACGTGATACAATACCATTTTGTAAATCCATAACTAATAATGAGGGTTTACTATTTTGATTTTGCATATTTGCATAACTCCTTTACAATAGGTTAAAATCAAGTGGAGAGTTCTCCGTTTAAGAATTATAAGTGGAGAGTTCTCCGTTTGTCAAGGGATATAAATGTTAGGGAGTGATGGTATGGCAAATAATCAGAATACAGCCCATAATCGGACTGAGCGACGTGACGCTGCCGAGAATCGCCAACGTATATTAAATACGGCTCTTAGGCTATTTGAACACAATGGTGTTGAACAAGTCAGTATGAATCAAATAGCAACAGAGGCAGGAATTGGTGCAGGAACGCTTTATCGCCGTTATAGAAATAAAAGTGAGTTGTGTCTTGATTTGATCAAAGATAATATTGATATGCTTTTTGAGAATATCGAAGCATACTTGAAGCAGAACCAGACTGAGCCGCCAAATCAACGAATAAAAGGCGTACTCAGCTTATTTGTCCGTTTCAGAGAAAAAAAGGCACAATTGCTTACAGGAGTAGAGAATTCTACTTCAAGTAATCCACGATCAAAGGATAAGAGTCCTTTATATTATGAATTGCATCAGCTATTCGTAGAATTATTTGACGAGATGCATAGAACCGAGAAAAACCAACCTAACAGCGTCTTTAGAGCTGATATGTTACTGGCTGCTTTGAGCAGTGATTTCTATTTGTTTCAAAGAGAAATCCGTGGCTATTCGGCTGATATGATTTTGGAGCAACTTTGTTTAACGTTTTGTTAAGATATGAATAATGTCAATTTGCAATTTATCAATTTCATTATATATTTTATAAAAAAGAAGACATAATGAAATTGCCACCATAAAAGGTTCCTTAAATGGGAATCTTTTATCTTTATATCTCCCTTTTCTATCTTCAACAATTAATTCTGCCAGTTAGCAGAATAATTTCCATTTCCAATTATTCCTCCCTTCATTATTTACTATACATACTATAAAAATCAGTATAGTTATATAGTCTTTAAAGGGGTATCGCCACATCGCTATCAAGCTAAGCCCGTGTAACGTCAATGATAAGCAAGATTGTTTCTTTTTTTCGAAAGTCTATACGTAGATGCTTTAAAGATTTGCATACGAAATAAACCCTAACGGGTTTCCTTTTTTGAATTAAGCTGCTTGGTTATCAGACATGGTACAATTATAAACGACACCTAATATATCAAAGACTGTTTTCTTCTCATACCTAGGGGATTTCCGCCCGTTTTGCTGTAGGAGATTGAACAGGCGAAGTAACACCTTTGATAGCTCTTGGGTGTTTTTTTGTATAGTTTGGAATAGAAGAAGAAAATAGTCTTTAATCATATATATGGCTTTATACTCACTAAGCTCTCGTTTTTTCTTCATGAGGAGTAATTGGCGCATTTGAAACATGATAGAAGAACAGAGTAGAATGGCAATCAATTGACCATATAAATGGCACTCCAATCGTTCTGGTTTTATCTTTTTACAATGATGGATTTGAAAGAATGACTTCCACGTTTTAAATAAAATTTCGATTTGCCAACGCAAAGAATATCAGTCATGTACCTGTCCCATCGGGACAATATCTATAGGGGTGTTGGTCATATATACATTGATACCACTGAGTCGTTTACTACGAGGAGAACACTTCATTCCTTTCTTTTTTCTCTTACAACTTGATCTGGTTCTGGTGCAAAAAATCTATAAAACTTGGACATACTGATATTACTACTCTAGAAAAGGTGTGTGATCAGTATAAAAAAGGAAAATTTATTCAAATGGAAGCATTATCAGCCTGATTTAATTTTGTTAACGGTAAGATGGTACCTACGGTATAACCTCAGTTTTCGTGATTTGGTGGAAATGATGAAGGAACGGGGCTTATCTATTTCTCATACCACGATTATGCGTTGGGTTCATCAGTATGGTCCTGAATTGGACAAACGAATTCGTCGTCACCTCAAGCAAACCAATGACTCTTGGAGAGTTGATGAAACATATATAAAAGTTAAAGGGCAATGGATTTACCTGTACCGTGCTGTTGATTCGAAAGGAAACACAATCGATTTTTGTCTAAGCAAAACAAGAGACCGAAAGGCTGCAAAGCGCTTTTTCAAAAAAGCTTTGCGGTCTTTTCATGTATCAAAGCCACGTGTGATAACAGTCGATAAGAATCCGGCTTATCCTATAGCAATTGAACTGTTGAAAAAAGAAAAAAGCATACCTGATGGTATGCAACTTAGACAACAAAAGTACTTGAATAATATAGTAGAACAAGATCATCGCTTTATAAAGAAGCGTATCCGTTCTATGCTAGGGCTCAAATCTTTTGACACAGCTATATCCATTCTTTCTGAAGTAGAAGCAATGCATATGATTAAAAAAGAACAGATTAATTTACGGAACCAGTCTATCCAAAATCAGAAAGAATTCGTCCATCAATTGTTTGGACTTGTAGCATAAGATACGATTCCGTTAGGAATATATATGCTTTATTCTCTTTTACTTTATTTTTGCACCAGAACCTGCAGGAAGAAATACACGCGTCTTGATATACATTCTTTCAACGTTGTGTAAAGGGAATTGGCGAAAATGACATTAAGTAGCCGACTCTACGGAGTATAAACAAGAAGATTCTTAGTCTTCTCCAAGTCACCGAACTAACCAAATGTGAAGCGTGTAGCTAATATATAGTGTTGCGGTGACTTGGAGAAGGTTGGGAGTTATCTTGACCTTGGAAGAGGAACTTTTGCCATTTGTTTTTTTATTTCTCTCTATTAAATATGTGAACTATGGGGATTTTTATAAAACGTAATTTTTGAATTATATAATAAAAGTATATATAATTATACTGATGTAAATATATTAACTGGTTAAAAATGGGGAAATAAAAATGAAGATTAAATTTGATGTAGTTAAAGATGAAAATTTTGATTTTACTTTATTAGAAACAAAATTGCTGAAAACTTTTAAAGAAGTAGATAATGTAGCAATAATTGAAAAGGTTGAAGATAAAATTTTTGAAAAAGATGATGTGCAAACCCATTTAGTGGAGATTACTATTAATGTTACAGGAAATAATATTGGATATAGATCAGCTTCAGCTAGTATATTCATTGTTCTAGAAAGTCTATCAATAGAGCTATTCAATATTAATATTAGTATACATTAAGCATCCAAAACGGGTGCTTTTTTCTTTGTTATATAGAAATTACACATTAAAACAGTGAAAATTCTAATAAGACAAGCATATGATGAATTCGTGACGAGTTATCATATGAGGTGAAACTTGGGGCACCATACTTATTTGTTGAAGGGTACCTAATGACGGGTACTCTTTTTATTTTGCACCTTTTAATAAGGACAAGCATATATTGGAGTATGGGGTTGCCCCACTTCATATATTTGAGCACCTATCGATTATGGGTGCTCTTTTATTTTGTACAAAATGGACATTTGAATTAAATAATTATATAAATAGGTAGAATCTAATTATATGATGTGCATTTTAATCCAAGGGGTACAAATTCGATGCGACGTGAAAAGGATTTGTTGATACAATGGAAGGCGGACTTGCAAGCTGTTCAAGAAGAGAAGAGGCTGAAGAAGAAGGCTAAGAAAAAGAATAAGAAATATAGCATTCCTGATAATACAGCTGACTTCATGAATGGTAAGAATACTTATCGTAAAGAGAATGGGGTATGGAGGCAAAGAAATAAATAGTGTAAGGATAAATGAGTTTGATTAAGTTTATAGCAATTATCGTAGGCGTTACTGTAATCTGGGTGGCGTCTTGTTTTTTGTTAAGGAAAGATAAGGGGTGAAATAGATTTGAAACGGTTCTGGTGCAAAGATTGTATTTATTTGAAAGAGGTATATAGATTCCTAATGGAATCTATTCTTATGCAGCCATTCCAAATAGTTGATGAATAAACTCCACTTCATTTTTGACAGACTTTTCCCGTAAAATAAGTTGGCCTTTTTTAATGATATGCATCGCTTCTATTCCTGAAAGAATAGATTTAGCTGTACGAAAAGATTTCAATCCTAGCATTGAATGAACTCTCTTTTTAATAAAACGATGATCTTTCTCTACAATGTTATTAAGGTATTTTACCTGCCTTATTTGGATGCCCACAGGCATCTTTTTCTCTGTCTTCAACTCTTCAATCGCTATAGGATAGGCCGGGTTTTTGTCCACTGTAATCACACGGGGCTTTGAAACATGAAAAGACTGCAAAGCTTTCTTGAAAAAACGCTTTGCAGCCCTATGATCTCTTGTTTTGCTTAAATGAAAATCAATTGTATATCCTTTTGAATCAACAGCACGATATAGGTACATCCATTGACCTTTGACTTTCACATACGTCTCATCGACTCGCCAAGAATCATTGGTTGACTTAAGATGACGTCGTACTCGCTTATCTAATTCGGGACCATATTGATGAGCCCATCGCATGATAGTTGTATGAGCCAGGGATAGCCCGCGTTCTTCCATCATTTCGACTAAATCACGAAAACTGAGGTTGTGCCGTAGGTACCATCTCACGGTTAATAAAATAACATTCGGTTGATAATGTTTCCACTTGAATAGATTTTGCTTTTCCATACCAATCACATCCTTTTTTAGAGTAATAATATCAGTATGTCCAAGTCTGAAAGACTTTTTTTAGATATTTTGAAGTTTTTGCACCAGAACCTATAAAAGGTGCTATACGAAAAATTTAAATTCATTTAGTGAAATGTTTTTTAATGAAATTAGTATAATCAATAAGAACATCAAAAACTTCCTGTTGTTTTTTAGGGGATAGATCTGACGCTGCTACTTTAATTGATTCTAATTTACTTTCTAGAGGTGCGTTTCGTCCAAACAATTCATTAATGGATACATTGTATAAGTCTGCAATACTCATGATTGAATCTGCGTCTGGGTCAGTTTTTCCATATTCCCAATTGGCATATGTGGTACGTGCGATATTCAGGCGATATGCTACATCGAATTGAGTATACCCCTGTTTTTTCTCAACTCAGCAAGTCGCTTACTTAGTTGAGACATATCATCACATTTCCTTTCTGATTTATAACGTTAGTGTAAAACAGAAAAGTTAAATTGCATCCTTATGACTTATAATAAGTCATAAATTATTTTTATTTGTAATAGTTAGTCTTAATGTTGTGATAATAGAAAGCCATTTATAATTCTATACGCGAAAAAATAGGAAGAAATCGATACATCAAATCGAGAATCTTCCTATTATATATGTTTACTAAAACAATGAATTTCCTATATCTATTGTGGCCAAGTTTTGACGTCTTGTACGTTCCCTTAAATAGCGTTCCGTCGTCATAATAGATTCGTGTCCTAAATAGTCACGTATTTTCTTAAGTTCGACACCTTTTCCCATCAAATGATTCGCAAAGAAATGTCTGCAGGTATGGGGGGTAATTCTATCCTTTCGGTAACGTAAAAATGGTAAGTTTGTTTCTTCAATCTTTTCTGCTACATATTTTGATAAGTAGTCGGCCCTATAGTAAGAGCCATCGGCTTTAGGTAGAAAAGCAGATGTACTAGAGGCGTCCAATTCACTTGTTTGTTTACGCAATTGACGAAGGCGACAGATATCGTCGAGTACATCTTCAAAAATACGAACTTCCCTGGCTTTATTTCCTTTCCCAACTACACGCAAGAGATAAGCATTTAATGAGGAATGGAATACAAGATCTGCCCATTTTGCGTTTGCAACTTCCTCAATCCGGAGTCCAGTAGTCGTAAGAAGGAAAAACAATGTATACATAAAGAAACTTGTTTTCTTCAGTGCATCTAGTATTTCATTTACTTCTTCAGGAAAGAGGTCACGATTGACCAGATCTTCTTTTTTTACAGATACTTTTTTGAGACGACTACTATAGTCATCTGAGAGACCCGTGTTATCATAAACGTATTTTAGAAACTGCTGGACTACCGTTTTCTTTCGACGTAATGTAGTGGCAGCATACTTCTTACTTAGTTGATAGAAGTAGATTTCCATCTCATTATGGGATAAATCGTGAATTGTTCCGATTGTTTCTTTTATGTAGCGAAGAAAATGAGACAAATCATGCAGATAAATCTTTTTTGTTCGTTCACTTCTTTTTTTCGTTAAAGAAGGTTCATCGTGTAGAAATAAATAAACCAATGATTCTTCACTTAATTTAGAATAGTCAATATTCCTGATGCCCATACCCATAATTTTTTCAAAATGACTGCTATCAAAAAAATCTGATTTTGATTTTACAAGTTGGTTACTATGTTCGTAATTTATAATATTCAAATTTAAACACAACCTTTAGTAGAATGAAATATTAAACAAATAATTTGTATATAAATTTTTATGATTCTAATTATACCACAATAAATGCATTATTTATTGTGGTATAAAATGAAATGTTTAAATATATATATTTATTTACCTTAGTGTTTAACGTTTCTATTTAGATGATGTATAACGGAAATGTTTAATTTGTTTTTTGTACATTTCAATCCAAGTGCGGTAGGAGGAGATTTTTTTGACTAATCTTCGTCGGAAAATTTTACATGAAATCTATAAGTTAGAAGATACCCATTGTTCAATTTGCCCTCTGAACAACCTATCAGTGAATTGTACAGATGAGCAAGAACAGGCAAAACAAAGAAACTACAAACATTGCAAAGGTTGTCCCATTTTCGATTCCATCCGAGAGAAAGGAGAGCAATTGAATTCTTTATCGAAAAAGAGTACATTTAATAAGGTACGAGAACGTTATATGGAAAATCCATTTAAGTATCTGCAGTATAAGGAGTACTCAATCACAGATGTAGTAAAAGAAACAGGTTTAACAAAGTATCAACTAAGAAAATGTAAACAACAGCTAGAATAAAAGTTTCGGATGAGGTGAGAAATGGACTATTTATCTTTAGAAGAGGTATGCGATAGGGTAGGTTTAACAAAAAATCAATTAGGCTATTTAATTAAGTATAAACACATCGAACCTATCAATCTGGATACCTGGAAAGCAGATGGTGGATATCGTTTTGAGCAAGAAGATGTAAAAAGGTTAGAGGAATTATACAAAGACTCTTTAACATTAAAAGAAGCGGCTGAATTTCTAAATAAATCTAAGACTTACGTTCATAATGCAGCTAAAGATGGGATATTGCCCTTTAAAGAGATTGCTAAAGGGAAATCTACTGAACGATTGTACTTAAAAAATGATCTGGAAATTTTCAAAGAAAGAATTGAAAATAGATCAAAAGAGGAGTCGAAAGAAAAAAAGCAGCATTTAAGTCTATATCTTGATGAAAAGGTAGTAGAAGCAATAAAGAAAAAGGCTGCAAAGAAAGGATATAATGGCTACAAGAAGTTTGCTGAAGACATTTTATCCGCAGAAGTAAAAGAAGACATAGAAGAATAGAAATTCTAGTGAGAATAGACCTCTAAAAAACACAAAAACGTTCTAAGTGGTCTATTTTTATTTTTAAGAGACTTTTTAACTATCAGGTCTAAATACATTACCTAAGATGACAATGTTGTTTACAGATGAATTTGAGAGGTCGTTTTTTTGGGTCCGTTCCGTAAAAAATTCATTGTAATTACAAAAAAGGGTTTATATATATAATATAGAAAATAGAGGGAAAGATAACAGATAATTTTAAGAGCGTTTTATTTAAGTTGAAAAAAGTGTAAAGAAAGAAATGAGAGGTAAGGATCCCAGGATTATAAATACAAAGACTTCATTTGGAACTTGGTAGGCCTATGAGAATGCTAGAGAGTTCGGGCAGACATATATCGCGGAATACATCAAAAAGCATACAAGCTTTATTTGAAATTTACATAATAAAAAACAGCATATCAAACTATAATAAATTATGAAAAAACAAGAAATATAGTATACATATTTAGGTTATAGTAAACTAAAGTCTTTTCAAAATCCTAAACTAATAGATTATGAAAAGACTGAATTAGCTTTAAAATTTACGGATGAAGAAATTCAATTATTTAAAATAGGAAAAACTCCAGTGCATTATACATGGCATCATCATCAAGACACTGGAAGGATGCAACTTGTAGATTATCAGACTCATCATGATACTGGTCATACAGGTGGATATAAAATTTTTGGAAAAGATAGCGATAAATAGGGAGGTACTTAGCCATGAGTCACATTACATGGATTAATGTAAATGAAAAAAGAGTAACAGATGACCAAATTAAACAATTAGAACAATACGTGAACTACTCGCCACTTAGCAAAGCTTGAAGTGGGAGCTTCTCAGTTCCACGACGAAAGTAACCTTTCGTCTCCCTGAGCGTTACTTTGGGGTGTTCCACCCCTAGATGTCCAACGCTTGGACGCTCTTTTGGTACGGTTGATATTTTACGCAGGAACCGAATGGCTTGGTTTTCGCACTCAATTTTCTTCCTGCAACCTCATATATCAAGTTATCAAAGAACTTCATATAGCTAGTTTATCAAAAGTTTTGGGCTATGCCAAACCGAAATGCATCTCCCACCTACCGTTGGGCTATGCCCTTCACACGCTTGAGGAAGGAGAATTCTTTCGGGGAATTCGTTAAATATTAAATTTCCTAATGATATTCTTGTGTGTGTACAAGAATATGATGGTGGATATCCAACGCCAGATACATTTAATATTCCAAATCAAGATGAAAATTCACTTAATAATCTTTTAACCTTAGATTCTGATAGAAAATATTCATTTCTAGAAACATATAATAATACGAAAGATAGATTACCTGACAAAATATATCCTTTTGCTAGAGATCCATTCGGCAATCTTCTATGCTTTAATTATCGAAACAACACTGATTCACCAACAATCGTATTCTGGGATCATGAGGAAGAAGACATAGAGTAAGCAATATATCCTGTTTGCTCAACACTTACATAATTACTTGCTAGTCTACGTGATTTCGAAGAAGAAGATTGAGGAAACTAAAAAACGACCTAGAATTCTAGACCGTTTTTTTATGATTTACTAATTTTCCAACCATCATCCGTTTTCTCTAGTTCAATTACGATTACTTTTTTAGGATTACCTTTATATACAGCATCAACAGTTACTGTAGCAATTTCATTTTTCTCTTCGATTTTTCGAATTTTATAGCTTTTAAGATCCTTGCTAACGGATTTGATTAGTTCTGCATTTCCGCCCACAAAAGCAACGATTTTCTTCGCTTCAGGAGTGAATAACTCTCCAAAATCTTTTACATTTCCTTCTTTTGCATCTTCGAAATACGCTGTAGCAACTTCTTCGGGATCACGATTATTTCCACATGCTGCAAGTGCTGTAACTGATAAAGCCATTACCACCATTAACATGATTATTCGCGTTAATTTGTTCTTCATTCAAACCACTCCTTATATATAACGTAATTTTAACCCTTAAAAAGGGCTAAATTACTTGTATAAGTATATAATAATTAAAATCGTAAAACTATATATTTTTAGATATTATTTTTATGATATTAAAGGTATTAAAAGTGAAGGGAAGTAGGGGAAATCTACCTATTACTAAAATTTAGATTTCAATTATATACACTAGTATAATAATACTGTCAGAGCATGCTCTGATCAGTCAGCGTTATAGTGGTATAACAGACACATTCATTTTTAAAATCATAAAATCGGATTCACTTATCTTTACTTTAAAAATGGGTATATTGATGGCACTAGTATTTTTATACTGCATAATTCATTAATTCAAAGCTACAAAGAGATAAAATTTCTTTGTAGCTTTTTTAATTACTAAACACATCTAAAAAACTTCACGACAAACACATATTAACTCCGCACATAGCACAAGTTGAAATTATATAATTAATTCATAGTTAAACGCACAAAGAATTTTAATATAATAATATTAGGAATATACATAAAAAATTCTAATAAAATATAAATTGAATGCGAGGTTGTATTATGAACAAATTTAATAATGATAATGTACAAGGTTTAGTTTCTGAAGAAAACGTTGAACTATTAAAAGTTATGGCTCATCCAATACGTCTACAAATTGTTAGTGAATTGGTTAAGAGTAAGAAATTAAATGTAACACAATTAACTAATATTTTGGATATTCCACAATCAACAGTATCGCAACATTTATCCAAAATGAAAGGGAAAGCACTGAAAGCTGAAAGAAAAGGGTTAGAGATTTACTATCATATTCAAAACTCCAAAGCTGATAAAATCATACAAATACTAGATCATGCTAATTAAATTAAAAAAATAGGTGGATGTATACCCAAACACGGATTACAATTCACCTATTTTTTATTTTATAAAAACATAAAAACGTTATAGTATATTTACAATGTCTACTTAAAAGGGATACTACCAAACTTCCATCAACTTAAGGATGTAGACTATTCTTGAAGTTAAAATCCCATACCACCCCCAGAACGAAATTTTTTTCATTTTGCTTGTATTTATTCTCGTTCTTTTTAGCTTGATAGCGATGTGGTACTACCCCCTATAGAAATAGTCTACATTTAGTTTTATTCCTAATTAATCCGTTAAACGGATAATGAATAGTTCTTTGTAACTTATCTTGTGCTCTAGACAAAATAAGTTTAAGTAATAATAGTTTAATCTTTGCCCATCCCCGCGAAGAGGAGAGATTAGAAAAAAAGCGAGCTTTTCTTTTAAGAAATCTTGCTTTTTTCTAATATAAATTCGTATTCTTTGACTCTTGGGGCATGTATGGTGCCCCCTAATATGAGAATAAATCATAGGTGTAAGTGCTCTATAGGCATACGGCAACCATTCCTTCTTTTTTGAGCCACTAGGTAATTTTCATAGTTATTAAAGCAGTTTATTGTACAGAATGTGATTTCGGTGCAGTTATGCAATAAAAAGTCAGCAGTTTTCTTTACCGAACTCAAAAACTAAAAAATAGGCTTACAAGGCACATTTTTTTCGAGTGGCTCCAAAAGTAACGAATTGTTACCTTATGCATATATAGGAAGATACACGATTTAAAATAAACGAATGTATTATACTTTCAACGGTTTTACTTATTATGGAAACGCCACTGCTGACTAGAGCAGGAATCCTGTCACTAGGCCAATTAGATAAGAAATTTCACCAAATAAATTGCGACAGTAACTGCCACAATAACTATTGAGGTTATTAATAGCTCCTCTAATTTTTTTATTTTTCATTCCCTACACCCCTACACAATTGTTTTTTACAATTTTATTCATATATCTTGGACGGCCAAACAAAAACCTAATATATTTATTGTAATTGTTTCCCTTCCTTTTTTAACCCGGTTTTAAAAGCCATTGTTATCCTTCTTTCTTCAATTGTGTTCCGTAAACAATATCTATTATATTAAGTTTAATAAGTTAACGGAAGACATCTTCTGTTATAATTGGAAGTTTTTTATTTTTTTACAAATAGAACACAAATAGAACACATTTTAATCTTATTGTTAAATATAGGGACTATTTTATATAGATAGTCCTTTTTAAAATAATTATTACATACACAGGAGGTTTTTCAATGGATAGGTCTTCCTATTAATGGGAAATGGCAAAAAAGAATATTGGTGTTTATTCAAAAGCGGAACTATAATGACTTGAAATAAGAAAGTCATTATTATGGGAGTAGGTGGATATGAAACAATTCGGTTTTCTAGAATGGGAATAGGGCATATTACAGGTGTTGATCCCGATGAATTTGAAGTTTCTAATATTAACAGAAAAATGATAGCGCTTTGTATAGGGATCCACTTACAACAAACTTAGTGTTTTAATTAAGCTGTAAGATTCTTACAGCTTATAAGATACAAGAAAGTAATCTAATTTTTATATTTATCTTTGATATAAGTTCCTAGAGGGATAATTTTATAGCTAAGCAATATGTACAGGTAGCTATAATTTATGATTACATTCTCGTAATTAATATCAATATAACTATTTATAAAAATAATATATTGTCATTTTTTCTAGAAAGAGAATAAAACTTAGAGTTTAATATAACTGTTTTATCAAGAACTATTAACAATAGAAGGAATTAACATAAAAAAACATTAGTCGCAGGTCTATTGGCTACGGCGGTATCCACAAGCTGTTTCACGCCTGTAAATGCTTTTGGTGCAGAAAATAAGCAACCTCAATTCAAATAAGTTGATGGGCGCGTATGGTGAGGCCTATATACAATATAAATCAACAAGTCTATACATATATCATATTACTTCTTTGATAGGATACATGTAAAAATAATACAACCAGAAAGGACGATTTGATGAAGTACAAAGATCGAAAAGATGCAAAACGTAAATACAAACAAGCCATTCTTACAACAGTAGCAACAATGACTTTAGGAGTTAGTACATTAGGACCCACAGCCTCTGCATTCGCTGCTGAAGGAGATAACATTTCAGTAATCAACCATGTGGAGACTAAAACGGAAAATTCTAAACTGTTAGAAAATAAATGGATGAACAAATTTAATGCTGAAATGACTAATCTAAAGTCGGTGGGAAAATTTACGGGAACTACAATGTCTGAAATTTATAAATTTGCGAATAAAGGCCCTGAACAATTTAACGATACCTTAAGGGCGATAACTATAGCAAGCACTGATCTCATTCCATATGGAGGAATGTTTATTGCTCCGCTAATTAGTGCTATTTGGCCAGAAACAAATGGGATTCAATCACAGCTAAACGCATTAAGAGAAGACCTTACTAAGCTGGTGACAAATGAAATTGATAACGAACAACTTAACTTTCTTAACTCTGAATTTAAAACATTAATTGACTTACAAACAGATCTTGAGCATGCAATAAATGCTGATAATAGCCAGAATACTGATGAGAACACCAAGAATCAACGTGGTGCATGGGCAAATGGCATTGAGCAATCATTTAGGCGTCTTTTAGATCACACTTCGAGTGATAAACACAAAATAACAAATTTACCTATATACACTAAAGTTGCGCTTGCTCATTTACTGTTTTTAGACTCATTAAATAATAAAGCAGTATCTTCTAAAATGAATATTACAGAGCAAAGCTTAAAAGAACTATATACGAAAGATGGGGTTAAAACACTTGCTAATGATTATGTATTGCATATAATGAAAACATATTATGATGCCCCACAAATCAAAAAGATAAAACAGGTACCAGAATTCCACTTCAACCCTGATGATGCAGAGAATCAGAAAAAAGATTTGAAAGATAGACTAAGTAAGGTCGAAGCTGAAAACTCTCAATGGCAAATGAATATAGCGTCTGCTGGGGGCTTTGGGTCGGTGGAAAATAAAGAATATAAATTTAAAAAAGCTATCTTGGAGGATGCTATATCTTCTTATGAATTCGTAGAAAAATTGTACAATACAACAGTCGGTGACCCAATGATTAAAGAACTAGTAGAAGGTAGTGGTGACCCAAGGATTAAAGAACTAGCAAAAGATAGTAGTGAGGTATTTGTTGCTGATGGACCTTACAAAATAGTATATTCAAAAGCAAACAAGGTTGTCAATTTTGGTTCTGATGGGATAGAACATCCAGTAATAGGGGATTTTCATTATGGAAAGAACAGGGAGCGGCAATGGTGGGAATTCAAATATGATGCTGATAAAAAAGCTTATCAAATCATCAACAGAGCTGATGGCAGAGTCTTAGCCTATAATACTACACCTAATGCGGATGATACAGCCCTTGTTACAGAAAATCAGCATAAGCCAGAGCATTATTGGATTTTAGAAGATGCCGGAGCTGGCAATGTCTTGTTAGTGAACTATGAGAACAAAAATAAAGTATTAGATGTTTACGATGAAAAAACAGACGATGGTTCAAGAGTATATGTTAGGGACAAACTCAACAATAGCAATGCACAAAAATTTAAATTAGAATTTCTAAATATTTGACCATACAAAAATTGTTAGACTCGATTTGGTTGTCATACCCCATGCCCATCAACTTAAGGCTTTTACTACCCACAAGTACAAAAAAATCTGGTGCAAAGGTATTGAGATATCAAAAGAGGACAACGGATGCCTAGATACATTTTAATTATTAAATATGCATTCGATTAGAAGGATTCGCTATAAATAGCGAATCCTTCTGTTTTTGTGCAAATAATGACAAATCAAACGTTTGTTTAAAAATTACGGCATGGATGTACCCAGTGTGACATGTGTAATAGCAACCTCTATCTATCAAGGGAATTCCCTTAACAGGTATCACGTCTTCGCCAAATTTTGCAGGACACGGAGTATGGATGCTAAGGTGCCAAATAATCTCTATTTAGCTAGAAAGTCGGCTTAGCGTACACCATACATCTTATTTTGTGTCTAAACGTACATTTTTCTCTTTTTGATATGCTGACCCCATGCCCATCAACTTAGGAAATTCATCGTTCCCCAAAATAAATAAAATAATTGTAAAATTTCCCTATTCACAATATGATAATAATGCAAGGAAAAATAAGGAAGTGGGGGACGTCGATTTATGAGTGTAGGTATTATGCCCCATAACGAGGTTATTAGAATCGGTGATGCATATTTACTTCCATTAGTATCAAACTTGTACGGGTTGCAAGGCTATGAAGTCAAGCCGGTTAAGGCACATACCGGAGGGCGTAATGTCGTTTATACCTGTGAGAAAGAGGGCACTGATGCCAAGATACTTAGAATCTCCTTTTTAAATGACAGAAGTCGAGAAGATTTTCTGGGAGAAGTTGAGTACATCAGGTATTTATTCAAGCATGGAGGAAGTGTATCGGATGTAATCAGCTCAAAGAAGGGGAAACTGCTGGAAGAGATTATCTATAATAATCATACCTTTTTTATCTGTCTATTTAAAAAGGCAAAAGGAAAAATGCTTGTGGAAAATAATTATAGGTACCGGGAAGGAGTTCCGATCTCCGAGTATTATTATAATTGTGGTAAATCCCTAGGAAAACTGCACCAAATATCAAAGGGGTATACTCCTGTCCACCACCGGAATAGTTTTTCTGAAAAGTATAATGCCGAATATATCGATAAACTTATACCTGACTCGTTATCGCTACTTAAGGAGAAGATGATACAGCTCCTTAAAACCTTAGAAGGATTGGACAGGAACCGTGAGTCTTTCGGTATGGTCCATTTTGATTACAACGATGGGAATTATTCGATAGATTTTGATACGGGGCAAATAACCGTATATGATTTCGATAATTCATGTTACTGTTGGTATATGTTTGACCTTGCAAGTCTCTGGACAAACGGAATGGGTTGGATACAATTTGAACCAGATGCCGATAAACGTAAAAAGTTTATGGATAATTATTTTGAAGTAGTCCTCGCAGGATACAAATCTGAGACCAAAATTGAAAATGCGATGTTAGAAAAGTTACCCTTATTTATCAAAGTAAACCTCATGGAATCTATTATAGAGGAATTCGACTGTATGCGGAACAATGGTGAAGAACCGGAATGCGATGAAGAGTTGTCATATCGCATAAAATGCTTGGAAGACGATATTCCGTATATGGGATTTTTCCATAAAATTTACTCGTGCAAAGAACCCTTTGAGTATGAGGAGCGAAATATATAGCCTTTTTGTAGCAACCTTTAATAATTTCTTAAGTTGATGGATGTGTGGCGGTACCCCATGCCCATCAACGTAAGAATTTAAAATTACTCCAAAACGAAAAAATAAGTTTTTTTGTTACAAGTTAGCACAAAATTTCATTCTGGGGGTACTATAAAATTTCCGCTTGATGGCGATCTGGTAGCTACTCCAGTGTACACAATGACAGCATTTCTTGCACCAGAACCAACAAAAGTAATTAAATGTAAAAAATGGTTAAAAATCAAAATGCATGCTATTATTATATAGAGAATTATAAATTAAAAGTGGCATCTGGAAGGAAATATTTATAAATGAAAACAACAAAAGGGAAACTATCTTTTAGCATTGATATTATAGGCTTTATAGCTTCTATAATAATGATTATTGTAACTTTGGTTAATTTTAGAACATGGTTACATCCACTTACATTCTTTACCGTAGGACTAATCTTCTTTATTAATATAGTAAAGACCCTTAAGGGAAAAGGGCGTAATTCAAATTAAAAATTTGATTCTTAAATGCTTATATTTATAAATTTTGTTATTTTCTGTTGCAGAATCCTTATAATAAGGATTCCTTTTTTTGTATCTAAAATTTACAAATAAAAAAAGATAAGATCGGAGAGGATGATCTTATCTTAAGCATAAGGGAAAAACAAGTGACACAAACCATCTTAATTTTTATGATATTATATTTTTGTTAATTTTCGATATAAAACCCATATTTAACATCTATATCAATATTGAGAAATTTATTACAAAATTAGCTATAAATGATTCAAAATCCGAATGTAAACTTTTAGCCATTAGTTTACTTTCACACACCTAAAAACACTAACTTTATTCTAATTCTCCTGGTATCCTCAAAATAGAAATTTATTATTTGATATCAAAAAATAAAGATGTAATTGATTGTAAGATAGTTATCTATGGGTAATTTAACTTGTTTTTTCTTTTTGGGGATATTTGTTTTTTTAGCTTAATAGCGATACATTAGTACCTTCTTGTAGGACAAGGGTTATAACGGGTGTCGGAAAGTTACAAATAATTAGAAAAATTTATATCAATTTACTATATATTACATTTATGTAAAGATTATTGTGAGTACATTTTTTAAAACTTTCCCCTAATAAAGTTTTGAAAGAGTTGTCTCAACATTCTCCATGTTGTAAGTATGCCAAGGAAAGAGAGCCTATATGGGTTCTCTTTTCTTTTAAAATTAATTTTTTAATCTCATATTTAAGTAGTATAAAACTCTATCAGGGATACCATTGCTGTATTTAACAACAAGGGAAGATAAAACCAATAGTATTGTTTTCGCCTTTTTCATAAATGATTATTAAAGATACTATATGAGAAAAGGGATAAATAAGTATATTTTTCCAGAAATTAAAAAATTAGCTAGCAAAAGTTAATTGCCCTGTAAATAAGAAGAACATCAATAGAAAATGAAAGTTTGCCTGAATTATGTCTAAGCTTACAATTTTCTTTTTTTGATATGGTGAGGCTTCTTATGTAAAAACAAGCCATAAAATAACTTGATTTGTTTTTATTACACTTGATTATATATTTATTTAGTGTATCATTATGTTCGATGGTTAAATTTTCTATAAATGGGAGGTTATATACAATGTTGACTGATTTACAAAAAAAATTTTTCTCACGGTTACAGATATCTCCGAAAGAAGATGTAAGCTTTGAAAATTTACATGAAATTCTTCAGCAAATGGCATATGTAATACCTTATGAAAATTTAGACGTTATGAACAAAAATATCCGGAAAATTACTAGAAAAAATGTTCAAGAAAAATTACTCCTAACTCAACGCGGAGGACTATGTTACGAGCTCAATACCGTATTATATTATTTTTTACTTGATTGTGGATTTGATGTCTATCGTATATCTGGTACGGTCTACGATTTAGGTGGTGATAAGTGGAAGCCTGACGATGGACATGTGATTATTATTTTAAATTATAATAATCAGAAATATATTATAGATGGGGGGCTTGCCTCACATCTTCCATTACACCCAGTTCCATTTAGTGGTGAAGTGATCTCATCTCAAACGGGAAAATATCGTATTCGTAAACAGAATACTGAAAAAGGAACTTACCTACTAGAATTGAAAAAAGGAGAAGATGGGGAGAGTGCCCAATTCCTTAATTCTGAACCTACTAGTACATGGTGCACTGGGTTTGCGTTTTCATTAGATGAAATAGATACAAACAAAGTAAATGCTATACAAAATATTATTGTAGAGCACCCCGAATCACCTTTTAACAAAGGATACATTGTCTGCAAATTAATTGAAGATGGACATATTTCACTTACTAAAAAAAGTTTTACAGAAACAAGAAAAGGCCAAAAAAGTAAACGAACTATAAATGAAGAAGAATATCAGCAGATTCTTAAAGAAGTATTTAATATTTCTCTAAATAAATACCTCGATAAAATTTTAGAAAGAGACTAGCTTAAACTAACTCATATAAAATTTCTTTGTCGTTTAAAAATAGATTTGTTTAAATAAAATTACATTTTTATACCTTTATATAATTTCAATTGAGATAGTTAGTATACTTTATTTACAATATGTTTTAAGAGTGGAAAAGTATAATTTTTTATGCAGTATTAGAAAAAGCACTCGAAAGAGTGCTTTTTTCGTTCATAAAATTATAAATCAATATAGCTATAAGAGTAACTGATTTGTATTTTACTTTTAATAGAATAATTTCGAATAATATTGTATTTTAAGGGGTTCTGGTGCAAAAACTTAGAGAAAATTGCAATGAATCTATAAATTTTGGACATACTGATACTATTACTCTAGAAAGGGTGCGTGATCAGTATGGAAAAGGAGAATTTGTTTAAATGGAAGCATTATCAGCCCGCACTAATCTTATTAACAGTAAGGTGGTACCTGCGGTACAATTTGAGCTTCCGTAACCTGGTGGAAATGATGGAGGAAAGAGGATTATCAATTGCTCACACAACGATTATGCGCTGGGTTCATCAATATGGACCTCAATTAGAAGAGAAAGTACGACACAACAAATGACTCGTGGAGAGCCGATGAAACCTATATTAAAGTAAAAGGTCAATGGATGTACTTATATCGTGCGGTTGATTCAGAGGGCAATACAATTGATTTTTATCTAAGTAAATCAAGAGATAAACAAGCAGCCAAGCGCTTTTTCAAGAAAGCCTTGGCTTTTTCGTATGTTTCTAAACCTCGCGTGATAACAGTAGATAAGAACCCTGCCTATCCTGTAGCGATTCAAGAGTTGAAAGAAGAGAAACATATGCCTGAAGGCATACAACTAAGGCAAGCTAAATATCTCAATAATATAGTGGAACAAGATCATCGTTTTATTAAGAAACGTGTGCGTTCTATGTTGGGATTCAAGTCATTTAAAACAGCAACCTCTATATTGAGTGGTGTTGAAGCCATGCATATGATAAAAAAGGGACAGATTAATTTACCGAATCAGTCTGTCCAAAATCAAAAAGAGTTCATTCATCAAGTGTTTGGACTTATAGCATAAAATACAATTCCGTTAGGAATCTACTATTATTCGTGTCCTTCTTCAAATATTTGCACCAGAACCCTTTATTCTCCTATATTTTATTTTTGCACCAGAATCATATTACTTAATTTATTGGGCTATCGTTGTAAGTACGCATTACCCAGACGTAATCCCTTATATAAGAAAATATTTACTATATTAAAGAGTTAGATATTTGCATAATCCCCACGCTATTAACATTTTGTGAATGATTTAAGATTTCGTCATTTTATACATTCCTGTAATAATGTGCATCTTTCTATTTTGCTTTCCAGCATATATTGCTTGTTCAGAGGACTGTTTTAGTTGGGGAGAAGGAGAATTGTGGCGGGAAGTGCAAAATAACCGACATGTATTTATAAAAAGGAGACACAGAGATGACGAATCTCAGTGTTTTTACTTTGCGGTTTATAGCAGTAACCAATGAACGTTTAGTGATAGGATCACATAGATACCAAACTGTTCTTGATTTATTGTAACCACTAATCGCAATCCAATTTATAATTTTGTACCCCCCCTTGTTTCGCGACGATTCCTTCACCATTTAATTTTTTTATCGCTTCAAAAAGAAGGTCACCATCAACTGCGGTTATTTTCCGTAAATTATTCAAATCAATTATAGGAATGAGAAGTTTAGAAGAAATCGCAAAGGAATATGTTTCAATTGAAATGTGTGAAGGAAGTCATATTTGTTATAAAAATATTATTATTTATAGATATTTACTATAAACTCTGTATATTTTCTATGAATTTTCTCATAGTAAGCGACAAAGCCATATCCTTATTTCTAACAAATGTTGTTTCAATTTTTCCATATTGTTCAGGTATTTCATGCCAATAAATATTGGGAATGTTTGAGAAAAAATTTAGAGCTGTAACTGGAAGAACCGTAATGCCTAGACCAAGTGATACGCTATGTAAAATCATTTCTAACATATTAAACTCCATAATTTTCTTAAGAAGAATTCCTTCATCTTTCAACCATTTTTCTAAAACAAAACGATAGCCACATCCGGGGCTAAATACTAAAAATGTTTCATTTTTCAAATCTTGTATATCAAATGTAGGACGATTTGAAAATAGAACAAGTGTCTTCGTACTTACCTTATATTGCTCTAAAGAAGAATCTTGAATCGGACTTGTTACAAAAGCACCATCTAGCTTAAATTCTAGGATGTCTAAGATCAGACGTTGACTAACATCAGTTTTTAAAGAGATATCTACATTAGGAAATTGTTTATGATAGCTGGCCAAAATGGTTGGTAAGGGATGAACAGTATCTACAGTTCCAATATTGAGAAGACCTGTGGGATTATTATCATCTGTAAATGTATTTTGTAATTCTTCGAATTCTTTTAACAATTTATTAACTTTCTTAAGAAATATTTGTCCATCACCAGTTAATGTGATACCCCGAGCATGTCGATAAAACAACAATGTATTTAGCTCTTGTTCTAGCAGTTTAATGCGCGCTGTTACATTTGATTGTACATAATTAAGGTTTCGTGCAGCTGCGGTAATATTTTGAACTCTTGCTACGGTTTGAAAAATTTTTAAGTCTCGAAAATCCAACGTTCTCTCCACCTTTATATGTTATTGTGATCATTTTGAATGATGTGTTCCATTATTTTTAACAATTTTTCATAATACGATTGATAAGTATAGAATGTACTAAAGATAGATTTTTAACTCTTAACTGTAAAAATAGCTTTAGTACATAGAAACTATGGGGGTCTCAATGTACTAAAGCTCAAATATACTAATACATTTATACTTTAAAGAGCTTAAACTTTAAATAATGATGGCTATGTGTTTTGAATTTTTCTTGAATTACATTATTACTTACGACAATATCTTTAATCAACGTATAACTTTTATTTCGTATGTTACAATTATACATTTTTGGAATAAACAGATTTATATAAAAAATCAGTCTGTTGAGAACTTTTATATAAATTCTACGTATTAAATATTTATTTTTCACATGAATTTACACCCTAAATTTTTTCTTGAAATATACATCTTTATATAATCTTTATATAAAATTTATGTTGTTTTCTGTTGCATATGTTTTTATCTAGTGAGTATGGAAATTTTATTATTGGAAAATTTTCAAATAGTTATTGTAGACATAATGTAAATGCAGGGGGAAATACTTTTGGGTTACGTGATGGGGATTTTTTAAGGATATTAGTTCATTGTATTGAGTATTAAAAGGAGATTAATATGAAGCAATCAAAAACATTACAAAAAAACAGGGTATCTATAAGGTTAAATATACTATTTTTGTGCATTTTTTTATCATTTTCAGCTATTATCATTCGGCTTGGAAAAGTACAAATTGTTGACGGGGAGGGTTATAAGAATGCAGTTGAAAAGCAAGAAAATGCGACGGTTAGTACTACTGTTCCACGTGGTCAAATTTTTGATAGGGAAGGTGAGAAAGTGGTTAATAATACTGCTGTTCGTACCATTTCGTATACAAAGGGGAAAGATATCACTTCTGAAGAAATCTTAAAAATAGCAAAAAAGCTCTCGAAAATACTTGAAATAACAGAAGAAGATATAAATAGGTTGACTGAAACAGACAAAAAAGATTACTGGATGCAGTTAAACAAGGAAAAAATGAAAAAAAAGATTACAAAAAAAGATGAAGAAAATCTACGTAAACAAAATATTGAAGGAAAAGAATTTGATAAGAAAATAGATGAATTGAGACGAGGACGCGTCACAGCAGAGGAATTGAATGAATTAAGTCCACAAGACTTAAAGATATTAACTATTAAAGGGAGAATGAATTCAGGTTATAAAATGACACCACAAATTATAAAGAAAAATGTATCTGAGAAAGAATACGCTACAATTAGTGAAAACTTATCTGAATTTCCAGGAGTTGATGCAACTATTGACTGGGAACGTAATTATGTAAATGGTGAATTATTCCGTTCTGTACTAGGTAATATAACAAGTACTGAAGAGGGGCTTCCAAAAGAAAATTTAGATTACTATTTAGTTCGTGATTACGATCGCAATGATCGTATTGGAAAGAGTTATATCGAGCAACGATATGAAGACGTACTACATGGAACTAAGGCAGAAGTTAAGAATGTTACTGATAGAAAAGGGAATGTTATTCAAACGGAAACGATCTCTAAAGGGAAAAATGGCAATAATTTAATTATGACAATTGATATGAAATTACAGAAGGCGGTAGAAGAAATTCTTGAAAAGCAATTAAAAGCTTATAAGGGGTCAGAGCCTCTTTTAGATCGGGCATTTGTAGTGATGATGAATCCGAATACTGGAGAAGTATTATCTATGGCGGGTAAAAAATTAGGGAAGAAAGATCGGAACATAGAAATAGCTGATTATGCTTTAGGTACGATGACGAGCTCATATGAGCTTGGATCAACTGTAAAAGGTGCCACAGTGTTAACGGGATTTGAAACGAAGGCTATTACACCTGGTACAAACTTTAATGATGCGCCTATGAAGTTTAAAGGGACAAAGGAGAAGAAATCTTGGAAAGATTTTGGGATTGTTGATGATTTAAGAGCCTTACAAGTTTCTTCTAACGTCTATATGTTTAATACGGCATTAAAAATAGCAGGAATAGATTACGTACCAAATAGTTCATTAGATATAAAGGCAAGTGCATTTGAAAAAATGAGATATTATTTTGGGCAATTCGGATTAGGGGTTCCAACTGGAATTGACCTCCCAAACGAAACATCTGGAATAATGAAAAAAGAAAATTATCAACCAGGTTTCTTGTTAGACTTAGCTATCGGACAGTACGATACGTATACTCCTTTACAACTTGCACAGTATGTTTCTACTATTGCAAATGGAGGAAATCGATTGAAACCACAAATTTTGAGGGAAATTAGAGAACAAACTACAAAAACTGAAGACATTGGTAAAATTGTGAAATCAATGGAACCAGTTGTATTGAACCATGTAGATATGAAAAAAGAATATATAGATCGAGTAAAGGAAGGGTTTAGACGTGTATTTCAAGAAGGTGACGGAACTGGTGTGAGTACTTTCAAAAACCTTCCTTATAAGCCTGCTGGTAAAACTGGAACAGCACAAACAGTTTATGGAGGTGATGATAATAGTGTTGGTAAGGATCAGGAAGGCAATCGTGTTCGTTGTTATAATTTAACTTTAACAGGGTACGCTCCATATGATAAACCGGAGGTGGCATTTTCTGTTGTTGTCCCATGGATAATTAATGACAAAGGCAATAAAGTTAATTCAATAATTGGTAAAGAGGTTTTAGATGCGTATTTTAATTTGAAAAATAATCAGGGGAAGTATGCAAACTAAAACTATGTAATAAGGAAGTAGAACTAAATTGACTTAAGGCAGTAATCTGAATGAATACTGTAGAAAGACATGGAATTGGGAACTATTTTTAAAATATGAAATAATTTGATAGCGATGGGGGCCGTAGCTATCAAGTTACAACTTTAAAGCCCCTAAATGGAAAAGTTGTATTTTTTGTGGCACCGAATTTCATATTTATCGTTTTGGGAAACTTGTTTTGCTAGATTTTCAGGCATAGAGTGGGGCCACTATTTATAATGATTTATTACTTATATAAAAATATTTAGTGTGAATGAAAAATTTATCTATCATTTTTTATGTGTCGTTTATTAAAAGTCTAAATTAGATCAATTAATTGCGATAGAATCTGTTCAAAGATAATGGGATTTTAAGAATAATAAGGTACATTAGTCAATAATTTTAGTTTAAAATCTATTGACTTTGGTGTAAACGGGGGAAGTTTGATGAACAACAATAGAATAAATGAGTCAGTTGAAGAAGCTGATAAAAAAAGAGTAAGATCAAGCAAATGTTTTACAAATTGGAATCTTATTGCAGTGGGTGGTGGTATAATCACACTTCTCATTGGGGGAATGATTTATTATCAGGCAACCCACTTCAATTCGAATGTTACAATTAACGACACAAAAGTCGGTGGTCTGAGCGCTGATCAGGCAATACAGAAATTAAAAATATCTGGACTAGCAAACAAAGTCTATGTAGACCAACAACAAATTTTAGATGAAAAAGATACAAAAATGGAACTTGCAGAAAAAGATTTGCCTCAAATTAAGAAACTATTAAAAAGCCAGTGGACACTTTTCCCTTCCTCAAAGGAAAAGAATTATTCATTGTTACCAGAAAAGGCAGATCAATATCGTAGTAAAACGATGAAAAAACTTGTAGAAGAAAAGCTCATCTCTATGAATAAAAAATTAAAAGAGCCTCAAGATGCTATGGCGAAGCTCGAACAAGGCAAAGTTGTTATCTCCAAAAGTGTTGAAGGAAAACAGTATGACATTACGAGTTTACTGAAAGATTATGACAAGCAGAAGCATAGAAGCGAAATTCATTTGAAGTCTGTATACATACAGCCTATCAAAGAAGACGATCCGATTATCAAAAAAGAGGAGAAAGCACTACAAAATCTTCTTCAGCAGTCCGTTGATTATAAAGTGCAGAATGAAGTTTATCCTTTAAAAGCGAAAGGTTTAATTCAAAATGCCTCTATGTCAAAGGATATGAAAGTTACAATCGATGTGAGCAATATTAAGAACAAGGTTACTGAAATTAACAATGCTAAATCAACATTAAATAAAGATTTTACATTTAAAACTCATTCTGGGGCGGTCATATCAGTAAAAGGACAAGGCTATGGCTGGGCACTGGATGTTGAAAAAGAAGCAAAACAAATTCAACAAGGCTTTGAGAAAGGCGAAAAATCACTTTCTACTTCTAATATTCACGGAAATGGTTGGAAGAAGGAAGGGATCGGCTATGAAACAACATCGAATAATGGCATCGGAGACACGTATGTGGAAATTTCAATTGCAGAGCAACAAATTTGGATTTACAAGGATGGAAAATTAGCAGTTACAACAAATGTAGTAACTGGGAAACATAGCACGGGTGAAGATACTTCACCAGGTGTGTGGTACGTTCTTTATAAACGATCACCGTATACACTTAAAGGTAGCGCAGTAGGTAAAGGTGATTATGCAGTTAAAGTAGATTACTGGGTTCCATTCACAAATAGCGGTCAAGGATTCCACGATGCTGGCTGGCGAACAAACTGGGCAAATAATGCCTATTTAACTGGAGGATCGGGAGGATGTGTTAACCTTTCTCCTAGTATTGCAAAAAATGTGTATGATAATTTAAGCACTTATGAACCGGTTATCGTGTACTAGTAAATATCAATCTCGTGTGAGGCGATGTATGTATTAAGAAATTAAATTTATAAAAGAATCAGTGAAATCAATATGGAGGATAGGATGGAACTTTAATTAGCTGGAATACTACGAATCATATAGAAAAAGTTGAACAAGCAAATAATCAACACGAAAATAATGCTGATGTATGGATTTGGTCTAAATTAGACGAGTAAACGTTTCGTTTATGTATGACTTTTGAATCGGTACTTTTGTATTCAATCCAGATATGAAAAGTATACCGTGTGAATTTTAAACATATTAAGCAAACTACATTATTGTAAGTAGGTGCATTTTTTCCCTGTTTTTGAATTCATGATGTGTGATGAAATGGTTCAATGCATAAAAATAGTAAATATTGCATATCGATAGCACGATTTTTTACACATACGATTAATACGTGTAAGAGTCGTTTTTATATAATCTTGATATAAATTTTACTTTGTCTTTCTATAAATATGATTTTATATAGATATGAACAAATTAAACTCTCCTTAGAAAGTAATAAGGAGAGATACTCATGAATAAAATTAGAACGACAACATTCTGTTTATTCACTCTAGTGGTGTTAGGTACAAGTATTGAGATGTCAAATAATGATAGCCCAACAATTACTAATAAACAACGTGCCTTAGCAAATGAAGTGAAACAAAGATTAGAAGTAGAAGAAAAGCGTAATGTATCTGTAGAATCCGCCAATGAAGTGGTAGTTGAAAATGAAAATGTGCCTATAGGACAAGAGAAAGAAATTGCAAGACCATTGGATGTTCCACTGATTTTACAAAAGCCAGAATTGATGCGTGGTTGTGAAGTAACGAGCCTTGCAATGGTACTACAGTTTTCAGGTGCGCAAGTCGACAAGATGGAGCTTGCTTCAAAAATAAAACATGTACCATTTCAGAGAAATGGTTTGAAGGGAAATATGCATAAAGGGTTTATCGGGAATATGGCTACTTTTGATAAACCTGGATTAGGTGTATATGTGGAACCGATTTTAAAATTGGCAAAGTTATATGTCCCAGAAGAAAAAGTGAAGGATTTAAGCCACAAAGAACCTCAGCAAATCTATGAGGCGATAGATCAAGGGTTCCCTGTATGGGTATTAACAAATGCTCGTTTTAAACTGTTACCCGATGATCAATTTTATACATGGAGAACATACGAAGGGGAAATGAAAGTGACATATCATCAGCATAGTGTCGTAGTGATAAATTATGATGACCAATATGTATATATTAATGATCCGCTAAAGACAGAGAAACATATAGCGATTAATCGAGATGATTTTGAACAATCATGGGTTCAAATGGGAAGGCAAGCCATGACCATTTCCATATAGATAAGCATAGATCGGATGAGAATTATATGAAGAAAGTGTTGATTATTGAAGATGAAAAAATCATAAGAGAGGCGGTAGCACAATATTTCTCTCATGATGGATATGAAGTAATAACAGCGGAGGATAGCCGAATAGGATTAGAATTATTTACTGCACATGATGATATCAATTTAATCATATTAGATATTATGCTCCCAGTCATGGATGGATGGTCAGTGTGTAGACGTATTCGTAAGAACTCTACTGTTCCTATTATCCTATTAACAGCTCGAAGTGATGAGGATGATACATTACTTGGGTTTGAACTAGGAGCCGATGATTATGTAACAAAACCATTTAAACCAGCTATTTTACTAGCGAGAGCAAAGCGTTTATTCAAAGAGACAACTCAAATTGTACAATTCCAGGACTGCATTGATTTATGTGGTATTTATTTAGATAAATCGGCACGTTCTGTTTCTATAGATGGAAAAAAAGTAGATTTTACACATACAGAGTTTGAAATTTTACTATCGTTAATGCAGCATAAGGAGCAAGTATTGACAAGGGACACGTTAATTACGAACATTTGGGGATATGATTATGTTGGAGATGATAAAACATTAACTGCACATATGCGTAATGTACGTGTGAAGCTAGGCGACAGGGCAAAACATATTACAACTGTTGTTCGAACGGGCTATAAATTCGAGGTAGACAGAAGATGAGAAAGAAAATAGTTTTTCAATTGTTTTTTCTAACGTTTTTATTATGCTGTATGATTATTGCTGTTATATTTTTTGGACAAATGTATGTGATGAATTACTTGTATATAGATAAAGAAAAAGAACATGTTCAGAAGCAATTACAACAGTATAATACATTTTATGAAGCTTATAAACAGGATGAAAATAAACTGCAGAGTAAAGAACTCTCATATGAAAATCAGAAAGGCATTATGATTGCAAGGCTTGATGAAGCAGCAAATATTAAGAAATTACCGTCAGGAGATTATTATATAAAAGCGATAAATAAAAATGATCCAAGTCGAACATCTAAAGTTGTATTTAATAATTTAATTAATGCAAAGAAAGATATGGATCCTAATTTCAGTATTTTAATTACAAGTTTAATTAATAAGACGACCAAAATAGCTATTATGGATACTGCAAGTAAAGGGTCAAATAAAGACATAGTTATTCCTACAACATTAAAAATAAAAGGTTATGATGGAGGGTTTGTCTCGCCTACCTATTATCAAATAGACAAAATCATGATGTCAGGTGTTAAAAATGGGATGAAGATTTTTTCAAAAGAAGAAAGCGAAAAATATTATTTTTTAGAAGGAATTGTAAAAGAAATAAGTTTCCCAGTTTACTTCAATTCAAAAATTGATAACACATTATATAGTAACGAAGTGTTTGCAAATCGTATTTTACAATTTCAATCGGAGTGGATTACCGATAAAGTGAAATTAAACGGAGAAGAATGGGTACAAAACGAGATTAGTATAAATGGAATCAAGTATTTAGAAACCATTAAACCAATATTAAAAGATGGACAAGTGAAAGAATTTATTTATTCATTGTCTTCTCTACAGCCAATTACAAAAGCAACAGATATAATGAGCGATTACTATGTATATATTATTGCATTTGTGCTGGTTCTATCGCTTATTGTGTCTTTCTATTACTCAAGAATCATTACAAAACCATTATTGAAAATTAATGAAGCAACCAAAAAAATCATGGAATTTGAGTTTGAAGACCAGCTTTCTATAAAGTCTAAAAATGAAATTGGGGAGCTATCCTCCAATATTAATCAGCTTTCAGAGAGAATGGAAGGGTATATCAATCAGTTGAAAGAAGATTTAGAAAAAGAAAAGCAATTAGAACAAACAAGAAAAGATTTTATTGCAGGTGTTTCACACGAATTGAAGACACCACTCAGTGTCATGCAAGTATCGGCATCTATGTTGCAAGACGGGATTGCGCCTGAAATGAACCAATATTATTGGGAAGCGTTAGAAAAAGAAATAGAGAAAATGAATGTACTGATTGATGAGATGCTCAATTTGGCTAAATATGAATCAGGAACGTATCAAATACAGATGGAACAAGTCAATATGGGGGATTTTATTCAACAGGCTGAAAAAGATTTACACGGTCAAATTGATGAAAAGTCACTGCAAATCAAAATGAATATTGATGATGTGCGTGTGAAGGGAAAAGCTAATTTATTGGAACAAGTGATAACGAATCTGTTTACGAATGCAATTCGTTATACAGATGCGAGACGAATGATTGTGATAGAGGTAATAGAAGAAGAACATGGCGTATATATAGGGTTTGAAAATAAAGGATCGCATATTGCAGAAGAAAATATAGAGAAAATATGGGATCAATTTTATAGAGTGGATAAATCAAGAAAACGAGTATGCGGTGGTACTGGCCTAGGTCTTTCGATTGTAAAGAACATATTCGAATTACATACTGCAGAATACGGTGTAACCAATACGGAGGATGGGGTATTGTTCTACTTCCGTTTAGAAAAGTGGGATACAAAACAGTAACGTGCTTTTAGCTTCAAAAATAGTCTAAATCCTTAAGTTGATGGATGTGGGGTACCGCCACATCGCTATCAAGCTAACAAAACAAAGTACCCCTAAAATGAAAAAACGCTGATTTCTCAAAGTAATTAACTGTAGTGAAAGAAAATTTTCATTGTGGGGGTACATTAAAATTTAGCTTGATTGCCGTGGGGCACTAATAAAAATATAAAAAACTACTGAACTTATTCGTTACTCCCAAAAGAAGATATTGATGAATGCTTTAAAATACCCGGATTAAAGAAACACCAGCTATCATAACAATTAAACCGAAAATTTGTATTGGTTTGACTCGATTTTTCGAAGAATTAAGCAGGCCAAATTGTTCTACCAGCAAACTACCAGTGATTTGACCAAATAAAGTAAGGATTACAGTTTGTCCATTTCCAATTTGATTAACGAGGTATACATTTATTAGAACATAAGCCCCACCTAATATCCCTCCAATCCATATCCACCATGGAGCTGACTGCTTAATAGGTTCTTTAATATTTGTGTAAGAGCGATCCATTATCCCGGCAATTATAATTAAGGTAATGGTGCCTACAAAGAATGAAACAAAGGCTGCTTGTGAAGAAGAATGAAGAACCTTTCCTAATTGACCATTGATAGCAATTTGTATAGCCAGTAACATTCCAGCTATTATACCTACTATACGCCAAATCCATTGATTTAACATGCTTTCCCTGTCTGTTTGAGAAGGTTGTTTTTTATTTTTTGTCTCTTGTATAGCTATAGCTAAAAAGACTCCTATTAAAACTAATACCACACCGAAGATTCGGTTTAATCCAAAAGAATACTGTATTGAATTAAACAAACCGTAATTATCTATTAACATACTCATTAAAGTCATTCCCAATATGGGCATTATCGCTGTTTGTACACTACCTAATTTAGGGAATAAAAGTATATTGGTCGTTAAAGCAACTGCACCACCAATTCCCCCCAGCCATATAAAGATTGGTTGACTCAGAAATAAGTCTAATGGAATACCTAATGGTGAACCACTAATTAATAGTGTGATAAGTAAGAAAATTAGTCCTACACCAAATGAGATCATTGAAGCTAAAAACGGAGAAATCACGAATTTTCTTAATTTGGCATTAATGGCTGTTTGCACAGCAAAAATAGCTCCGAAACTTATAGCTAGAAGTATTGCAAACATAGAAATCCCCCCTATTTTATCGAATTAAAATTCAGTCTTTTCCACTGAAATATTCTCTTTTAAAAAAATTAAAACGACGACATTAATTATTTCACAGTCGTCGTCACATATAATGAATACAATACGTTCAGGATTAATTACATTTAAAAAACTTATGTTTTTTATTTCAAGAAGGCTCTGTCATTATTAATTTTTTTGATCTTTTATCCATTGTAGCCAATAAGAAAACTCACATGCTAAATGCATTTGATGAGATTTAATAAGGCTATTAGGACAAAGTGCTGGAAATTCAACACTAGCTCTTACTTCAACCCCCTTGTTAGTATTTTTGAATTGGTGTCGAACTCCACCAATAACAGTACCGTCTTTCGTACGTGCAACACCTGCAGATTGGTACTGATAAGAGTTGTCTCTAGGTGTTTTTAATCCTGTTTCGTCACCATAAACAATGAAGAATTGAACAGGAAATGGAGAATTACCAGTAAATTCAATGACCTCTTGTCCATTTTCTTCTATAGGTCTTAATACATAATGATCTGGGCAAGCGGATAAATTTACTAGATCATTTTCTGGTGATTGCTTTAGCATAAGATTATCAAATTCACGTGAAATGTCCTCTGCTGTAATTCCATCTAAGTGGAAATCTGTTTTGGAAAATTTTCGTCTCTTTCCAGAAAAAGTAACACAGAGACGCATAATCATTTCGCCTAGACTAAGTTTAGATTTTAACTTATCGTACATTTCATTATAGGAATAACGCATCTTTAGTTCAGTTAGTTTTTTTACTAATTCGTCCGTATCTTTTATTTGTGGCTCTTTATGCCCCAGTATACGAAAAGTCTTTTTAATACGTTTTCTTTTCCATTTTGTAAGTTGTTCATTGGAAATATTTTTTCCTTCAATATAAATTTTCATATTAATTCTCCTGTATTCTTAATCAATTGTTTTTCCAACAATCGTTTTTCAAACTTATTGTTAGTCAGTTTACTGAATAAAACCAAAGTATTTCTTTAAAACATATCTAGGAATAGAATTTCCATGGTGCTATTTTAGATATCTTCTTTTTGATCGTACTTTAATGTGGTTAATATTAGATTAATCATCTCTTTCTTCGTATCAAGATTTAAATTTATCTCCGAATGGGCAATACTACTAAGACCATATAAAATAAATCCAGAAGTTAAAAATGAGTTGTCGGTGTGGAAAATCCCCACTTTCACCCCGTCTTCAATTACCTGCTGAATTAGTGGGCGTAATTGCATGAATAATTTTTGCTCAAGTAGGTAATGTTGTTCTGTCTGAAATGAACTCGCATCTTTGTATGGTGCTAGTTTTTCAACAAATGTCCAAAATATATCTAGAGAATTTTTCATTTTTTGCATAACGAGCAATTCATTCGAAGTAAGTATTTGCTGAATTATTTCTATATTTTTTACAATAAAATCATTTAAAATCTCATCAACAAAATCTTCTTTAGATTTAAAGTAATAATAAAATAAACCTGTCGCTACACCTGCATGATTAACGACATCCTTTATGCTAAATCCTCCCATACCGTTTTTCATATAAAGTTCAAAACCTATATCCATTAATTCTTGACGCCTTATATCAGGTTCTTTTGATATTCTTTTCATAATTTATCTCCTACCGTATTATTTTTACGACTGAATCTGATTCAATGATAAATGACTGAACTTAATTCAGTCAAGCGTTATTGAATCAGATTTAGTCAGTTATTAATAGAAACATTGCATCCATATTTAAAACATCGTGACTTTATTTTGAACCCATATGTACAATTTTTCGTTTTGGGAGTACTTTAAAAGCATAGCTTGACAGCAATGTGGTGCTATCCTATCGCTATCAAGCTAATAAAAAGAAATGTCACCCTAAAATGAAAAAATACGCTATTCTTTCTGTAGAATCATAGGAAAGGATGGCGTTTTTTATGTCTGTTTCTGTGTCTGACGAATTACAACTATTTGCTCAAGAGATCCAAAGCTTTTTATCTCCAAATACCTTACGGGATCTTGCTAGAGATGTTGGTTTTGTACAACGAACCAGTAAGTATCAAGCAAAAGATTTAGTAGCTTTATGTGTATGGGTGAGCCAAAATGTAGCTATGACTTCTTTAACTCAGTTATCTAGCTGTTTAGAAGCATCAACAGAAGTACTCATCAGTCCTGAGGGACTGAATCAACGGTTTAATAAGGCGGCCGTCCAACTTTTACAACACCTACTAGCCGAACTATTAAACAAAAAATTAACCTCATCTATGCCGATTTCTTCTCCATATACTTCTGTTTTCAAGCGTATTCGTATTTTAGATTCAACTGCATTTCAACTTCCAGATCCTTTTTCATCCGTTTATCCAGGTGCAGGAGGATGCAGCCATACAGCGGGAGTAAAGATTCAGCTTGAGTATGATTTATTAAGTGGACAGTTCCTTCATATTCATACAGGTCCAGGGAAACAACATGATCGAACCTACGGTTCCCTGTGTGCCCCAACTGTGACAGCGAATGATTTATGTATCCGAGATTTAGGCTATTTTCATTTAAAAGACCTTCAATATATACAAGATAAAGAGGCCTACTATATCTCTCGTATCAAGTCGAATACACGTATTTATCAAAAAAATCCTAACCCTGATTATTTTCAAGATGGAAGAATTAAGAAAGGTACGGAGTATATACAGATAGATATGGAGACGTTAATGAACTCCCTTCAACCAGGACAAACATTTGAAATAGCTGATGCTTATGTAGGAATGATTGATAAAGTGCCAGCTCGTGTAATTGTTCATCGATTAACAAAACAATAGCAACAAAAACGATTACAAGATCAAGCTGTAAGAGAAAAAAAGAAAGGAATGAAGTATTCTCCTCGTAGTAAACGACTCAGTGGTATCAATGTATATATGACAAACACCTCTACAGATATTGTCCCGATGGGACAGGTACATGACTGGTATTCTTTGCGTTGGCAAATCGAAATTTTATTTAAAACGTGGAAGTCATTCTTTCAAATCCATCATTGTAAAAAGATAAAACCAGAACGATTGGAGTGCCATTTATATGGTCAATTGATTGCCATCCTACTCTGTTCTTCTATCATGTTTCAAATGCGCCAATTGCTCCTCATGAAGAAAAAACGAGAGCTTAGTGAGTATACAGCCATATATATGATTAAAGACTATTTTCTTCTTCTATTCCAAACTATACAAAAAAACACCCAAGAGCTATCAAAAGTGTTACTTCGTCTGTTCAATCTCCTACAGCAAAACGGGCGGAAATCTCATCGATATAAGAAGAAAACGGTCTTTGATATATTAGGTGTCGTTTACAATTGTACTATGTCGGACAATCAAGCCGCTTAATTCAAAAAAGTGAAACCCGTTAGGGTTTATTTCGTATGCAAATCTTTCAATCACCTACACTTTCCCTTTAGAAAAAAGAAACAATCTCGCCTAAAATTGACTTTGTAAAAGCTTAGCTTGATAGCGATGGGGTACCGCCACATGCCCATCGACTTAAAAATCTTCACTGCCCTCAAGTGTCAAAAAGCGTTATTCTTTCTAAACAAGCTAGATTAAAAAGGATTACGTTTTTTTATGAATAACACATATATTTCAATTAACATAATCCAGTATTCTCTGTATTCAATGTATCTAAAAAAACATCTGTTTGCTTACTGAAGGAGGGAGGCGTATTTACATAATTTTCGTTATAGGATGATAAATGTCACTTTAAAACTTTAAAAACAAGACCTTCAATTTTTTTACAGATAAAATCATCTGCAATGATAGGAAATCGTCAACCTTACAAAAGTGTAATGTAATTTTGGTAGTTATTTTTTTGTAAGCTATTTATAATAACTTTAGTAAGAGGAATTCTCATATATCCTATCTATATAGAGAAAAATAGCTGTATTAAGTTAATAAGGAGATTACATATTATGAATGTTATACATATTACCTTTGGAGATTCTGCATATGGAAATTTAAAGAATGCTTTTCAACAAAGAAATGAGTACAAAAATGAAAAAGTGATTTGTGTTAATGAGGATTTTTCGATAGGTCCTATTTATAAATTAGATTCTATTGAAGGAATGCAAGAAAGAAAACAATGGCTAAAAGAGGTGTTAACAACAGTTGGCCCCACTTCAGACTTAGATTACTTAGATTGGATTGAAACTACGCTTAAACAGAATTCGCAAATTGTAGAAGAGGTTCCAAGTGGGAGTAAAGTAATCTTATGGTATGGCGAAAATGCATCTGATGTCATTGGTGTAAGGTTTGTTTTATCACTGCTTCATGATAAAAATATGCAGGTTGAAGAAGTGAATGTTACAGATTTTAGCCATCATATTGAATTTACAGTGCGTGATTTACAGGACAAAGAAATTCCACATGTACTAAAAAGTTTAGGTGAAATGCCTTCTGAACTGGTTTTAGAAGCCATTCAAAGGAAAAAAAAATTGTCTCAAGAACAAGTTCAAAGTTTAATACAAGATTGGAAAAAACACTCCCAAACGAATGGTGTCTTAAGAATATTAGTAAATGGACAACTAACTACTGTATCTGAAGATTATTATGATGTATCCATCTTGGATAATACGTCAAATGAATATCAACGTGCGATCCGTATTGTTGGAAAAGTGATGGGGGAGAATGAACAACGTATAGGTGATACTTATTTAACTTTCCGTGTTCACAAATTAATTCAACAAGAGAAATTAAATTTCCAAGGTAATTTAGTAAACATAGAAATCCGATTACCATAGATAATTGCATATTTTGAACAAAAATGCTATTTCTCATAGAAAATTCCAATTAGAGAAATAGCGTTTTTGTTCTAAAAATAACACAATTTCTTTTTTAACGAAAATAATGTTATTCTGTAGATCTTTAAACATTTAGTTTATAGTTTTTTGCTTCAACAAATACGTCAAAGTTTAGATATTTTTGTCCTTGTACATATACATTCTTAATAGTATTATAAGGAATTTCTAATTTTAATTTTAAAGCAAAGAACCCTGTTACCCCACTTAACTTTAAAATTACACTTTGATTATCAAATAATACTTCTCTTCCCATGAACTCCCTCCTAACTTTGATTAACATGTATTTTCTAAATTATACCCTCCCCATACGAAAACAATATATACTTAGTTACCATAACCCCACTTATCAGTAGTCCATGTAATTAAAAATAGTAAAGACACTAGTAGATAATAGACTCAATAAAAATGTGGCACAGTATTTTTATTTAATTCAAACTCTTCTTCATGCATTACTATACTTGTAATTCTCACTTTTTTTAAAGTATGTAACTTAATTTAAGAATTCAAATTATAAATAAAGTGTACAGCGCGAAAAATCCACCCTTGAAAAAACGTTTATTTTCTTGTTTACAAACAAGAGGGCATAGGAGTAATATATTGTACATAAATTCATATCACTATTCGCTGAATCCATATGGAGCGGGGGAACCAAATTTTGTGCGATTGCACTTGGGGTGAATCCTTCTTAAATGAAGGTAGGGCTACTCTCAAGGCCCGAATCCGACAGCTAACCTCGTAAGCGTTTCGAGAGGGGATACTATGGTGACTTTTAAAAACACTGGGTGAACTTTGGTGTCTTTTTTTATACTCTTTTTCTGGAAAATAATTCAAAAAAGGATGAGGCACTTGAAAGAGACACCCATAAAAACGAAAAATCCACTTTTTTCTTTCCCTTCTAATTCCCAGCCTTCTGAATTAAGAAGAGAATTAGGGATGAGACATTTAACAATGATTTCTATAGGTGGAAGCATTGGGACTGGGTTATTTATAGCAAGCGGAAATACGATTCATACAGCAGGACCTGGTGGAGCAATTATAGCTTATTTGTTGATGGGGTGTATTGTTTACCTGTTGATGACCAGCTTGGGAGAGATGGCAGCGTATATGCCTACATCGGGTTCTTTTAGTACGTATGCTTCTAAATTTGTAGATCCTGCATTTGGTTTTGCAATTGGTTGGAATTACTGGTTTAGCTGGACTATTACTCTTGCAGTTGAAATTTCATCAGGAGCTATTCTTATGAAATATTGGTTTCCATACAGTCCATCTATTCTTTGGAGTGCGTTATTCATCCTGTTTATGTTTGGAATTAATATTCTTTCAGTGAAACATTATGGAGAAATGGAGTTTTGGCTTTCACTTGTAAAAGTTATTACTATAGTCGTGTTTATTATGTTAGGAATAGCCACGATATTTGGAATTTTCAAAGGAAATCCCATTGGATTTCACAATCTAACAATTGGAGATGCACCCTTTCATGGAGGTTTTCTTTCTATTTTTAGTGTGTTTATGATTGCGGGGTTTTCCTTTCAAGGTACAGAAATGGTCGGAATTGTAGCTGGAGAAAGTAAAGCTCCTGAAAAGCATATTCCAAAAGCTGTGCGGCAAATCTTTTGGAGAATTCTCTTATTTTACATACTTACCATTTGCGTAATTGGAGTCATAGTTCCCTACACAGATCCGAATCTAGTTAACAATGATATTAGTAATATTACAATGAGTCCCTTCACATTAGTATTTGAGAAAATTGGATTCGCATTTGCAGCTTCTATTATGAATGCAGTTATCTTGGTATCAGTTCTATCAGCTGGTAATTCTGGAATGTATGTTGCAACCCGAATGTTATGGGTAATGGCAAGAGAAGGGAAAGCTCCAAAGTGTTTAAAAAAAGTAAATAAACAAGGTGTTCCTATTAATGCATTACTTATGACAACGGCTGTGGCAATCGTAGCGTTTGCAGCTTCTTTATTTGGAGAAGGGCAAGCGTTTATATGGCTTTTGAATGCTTCGGGACTTTGTGGATTTATTGCATGGTTAGGGATTGCTATAAGCCATTATCGTTTTCGACAGGCTTTTTTACATCAAGGAAAGAATTTAAATAAGCTCCCGTATCAAGCAAAGTGGTATCCTATCGGTCCTATTTTAGCTTTTGTAATATGTACTATTATTATTTTAGGACAGAATTATTCAGTCATTATAGGGTCACATGTCGATTGGTATGAAGTACTTGCTACTTATATTGGTTTACTGCTGTTTCTTGTATTTTGGTTCGGCTATAAAATTATAAAAAAAACAAAGGTGATTCCATTACAACAAGTCAATTTAGAGCATGATGATCATTAAGGATGGAAATTAAGGAGACAGAAATATGGAACTAGACATTCTACTCAGGTTACTTGTAGCAATACTTGTTGGAGCAATAATTGGTTTAGAACGTCTATGGCACAATTGCATTGCTGGATTACGTACAAATGTACTTGTTTCCGTTGGTGCTGCACTTTTTGTACTATTAAGTGTACTCACTCCAACTGATAATACACCTACAAGAATAGCTTCTCAAATTGTAAGCGGGATTGGTTTTTTAGGTGCTGGAGTTATTATGAAAGATGGATTGACAGTTCGAGGACTGGATACCGCAGCAACCTTATGGTGTTCTGCGGCTGTAGGAACATTAGCAGGTAGCGGCTATTTACTTATAGCTATAACAGGAACCATTCTTATTGTCAGCATAAATAGTTTACTAAGACCTGTTTCAAAATGGATTTCCGAAAAATCTGAAAAATGTTTTAGATATTCCCAACAAGTTACCGCTCTCTCTTATAGAGTAAAACATAAATCATCAGAGAAAAAAGATTGTTAAAGAGAAGCTAATTTTAACGAATTCCCCGAAAGAATTCTCCTTCCTCAAGCGTGTGAAGGGCGTAGCCCAGCGGTAGATGGGAGATGAATTTCGGTTTGGCATAGCCAAAAACTTTTGATAAACTAGCTATATGAAGTTCTTTGATAACTTGATATATGAGGTTGCAGGAAGAAAATAGAGTGCGAAAACCAAGCCATTCGGTTCCTGCGTAAAATATCAACCGTACCAAAAGAGCGTCCAAGCGTTGGACATCTAGGGGGGGAACACCCCGAAGTAACGCTCAGGGAGACGAAAGGGTACTTTCGTCGTGGAACTGAGAAGCTCCCACTTCAAGCTTTGCTAAGTGGCGAGTAGTTCACAGTGTTTTATTCAAAATGTATAATTAGAGTTTTTATGGAGTCAAGATCGTTGTTTGTTATTCTTTTCTAAATTCACATAATTTTCAAATATATAAAGGTCATATATTAATATTTTTTGTATACTATAATCAACCCGTGGTTATAGTGTTTGCTCCGATTCAAATTATGAGATAGTTTGTTTTAACTTTTTTACATTATTTAAAAAAGAACTTGTAGGGATTCCTACAAGTTCTTTTTGTCCTTCGGATTGACGAATAGTAAGTGTTATTGGGGATACCGCTAACATTTCGAGAGTCGTCATATATTCTTATGACAAAATGCTGTAGAAAGCTTAAGAATTCTTAAGAACTTTTGCCCCTTTTTCTTAAGGTTTGGACTCTAGAGTATGATTATGAGTTCAAACCTGTGGGATGATTAGGTATGAAAACAATTCGCTTTCTTATTTCTGTATATAATGCACTAAAAATCAGTTGGTGCAGCCATTCCAATTTTAAGGTTTCTTGGAGACAAAATAATTGAAGGAATTAATTTGAAGAAAGTAAATTACATTGTCAAATATGGACTGAGTACAGGTGTATTCACAGAAAAATTAATTAAAAGAAGAAATCTCAAGACAATTATTTAATTAGTGGAAAATAATAAGGAATTTTATTTTTTTACTAAAAGCAAAAGTTAAAGAAAAAGGGAACTTATTTATTGTATATGGATCAGTAGTAAATATTGAACAATATATTAGGGAGAACGATATTACGTATATACATTATGTTATTTCTTGTCTTCCGTTTGCAAGCTTAAGAAAAAGAGAAGATAGAAATGTCTCACCTGCTTATGTCTTTAGCTGTTTAATACGAGAAAAAATATGGAGGAATCATATGGAGTCAAAAATTCTTATTGTCGATGATGATAAAGAGATTAGAAATCTTATCTCTGTTTATTTGGAAAATGAAGGTCTGAAAACTCAAAAGGCAGAAGATGCTATGGAAGCTTTACAACTGTTAGAAGAAAAGGAGTTTGATCTTATTATTTTAGATATTATGATGCCTAATATGGATGGTATTGAAGCGTGTATGAAGATTAGGGAAGACCGCAATATGCCTATCATTATGCTATCTGCAAAATCTGAGGATATAGACAAAATTCAGGGTCTAGCCTCTGGTGCAGACGATTATTTAACAAAACCGTTTAATCCATTGGAATTAATCGCTAGGGTAAAATCCCAATTAAGAAGGTTTAAAAAATACAATACGTCAATAAATCATAATAAAAGCATCCTAGAAATTGGTGATTTAACCGTGAATACAGATACACGTCAAGTATGGGTAAGGGGAAAGGAAACAAGGCTAACTCCAAAAGAGTTTGATATTCTCGAACTACTTGCCCGTAACAAAGGGATTGTCCTGAGTGTTGCAAAAATATATGAAGCCGTTTGGAAAGAGGTTTTTTATAAATCAGATAATACCGTCATGGTGCATATTACAAAAATAAGAGACAAAATCGAAGAGGATTCTAAACATCCCATTTATATTAAAACTGTTTGGGGAATTGGGTATAAAATATGAAGAGGGTTAGTTTTAGAAATAAAATAATTATAAAACTTCTTGTTGCTGTTGCAGTTAGTTTTTTTGCTTCGTTTGGTTTAACAATCCTCAATTTTCTATACATCATAGTACCATTATTTATAAAATACGACCGTTTGGGTATGTTTGCATTCTATTTCGCAATATTCTTCTTAATCGCGTTCGCAATCTTTACTTTTATAATAATTTTTTTGATATTGGTTCGAAAGAAAATAGTATATTTGAAGCTCATTTCTGATAATGTGAATGATATTGCCAATGGAAAACTGGGTTTGACAATTGGGATTAAGGGGAAGGACGAATTGACCCAACTTGCTCAAAATATAAATTATATGTCTAAGGAATTGGAGCATACATTTGAACAGGAAAGGCGATTGGAACGTACAAAAAATGAACTTATAACCAATGTATCTCATGACTTACGCACACCGTTGACATCTATTATCGGCTATGTAGATTTATTAAAAAGAGGGCAATACGACAGTAAAACACAATTACAGGAGTATCTCGAAACCACATATTTAAAATCACAGAGATTGAAATATCTAATAGATGAACTATTTGAGTATACCCGTTTATCAGGCATCGATACTAAGTTAAACTTTAATGAAGTTGATTTATCAGGTTTGTTAGAACAAATAGTTGGAGAATACATTCCTATATTTGAAAAGGAAAGTTTAATCGTTCAAAAATCAATCACGGAAGAAACAATACCTATCTTCATAGATATAGAAAAAATGGTACGTGTTTATGAAAATCTGTTTATGAATGCGATAAAGTACAGCATGAAACCATCCGAATTATCAATAAGTCTTGAACTAATAGGTAACAAAGCAATTTTAAAAGTATCAAATAAAGTCGAGAAGCCACCTGTTAGCGATCCAAATAAATTGTTTGAAAGGTTTTTCAGGGGAGATAAGGCAAGAAAAGATGACCAGGGAAATGGTCTAGGACTTGCTATCTCAAAAAGAATTGTTGAACTTCATCATGGTAATATACATGCAGAGTATAAAGACGGCTGGATGTCCTTTATTGTTGAACATCCAATCAAATAGAATGGCTTATGGAATTACAGGTTCCATAAGCTTTTTTTTTATAAAATCTTAAGAATTCTTAAGGTTTTTACGGGGTGTTTTCTAATTTTCATAGTTTATCATGTATATATTGAAAGCGATGAGGTGAGTGAAGTAGATAAAGAAGAAAGTTTTCATTTTAGCTTTAAGGTGGATGCAACATGAAAATTTTATTAAAAGCAAATAAGAATAGCAGCTTATTTTAAAGAAATGAAAAAACAAACGTAGGAGGATATATATGACAAAACCAGTTGTAGATGTGAAAAACGTCCAAAAAGTGTACGGTAAAAAAGGTGATAATCACTCACACGCGTTAAAAGGTGTTTCATTCTCAATTCAAGAGGGTGAGTTTGTCGGAATTATGGGACCTTCTGGTTCTGGTAAAACGACATTATTAAATGTAATTTCAACGTTAGATAAAGCAACGGGCGGCGTTGTTGAAATTGCAGGAACGGATATTACGAAAATGAAACAAGGTGAGCTTTCTGATTTCCGTTCACAAAAGTTAGGATTCATTTTCCAAGACTTTAACTTATTAGAGAACTTATCTATTTACGAAAACATCGCTCTTCCACTTTCACTTCAAGGTGTTTCATCACGAAATATTGGACCGAAAGTAGAAAAAGTAGCTGATATGTTAGGCATTTCAGCAATACTTCAAAAGTATCCATCTGAAGTATCTGGTGGACAGAAGCAACGTTCAGCAGCAGCACGTGCGTTAGTGCATGAACCAGCAATTATTTTAGGGGACGAGCCAACAGGATCGCTTGATTCTAAAAATGCAACGAGTTTACTGGATGCGATGACAAACTTAAATAAAGAGCAAGGGGTATCTATTATGATGGTTACGCATGATCCGTATAGTGCAAGTTACTGTCAGCGTATTTTATTCATTCAAGATGGTGAGCTATATAAAGAAATTCATCGCGGTGGTACACGTGATGAATTTTATAAAAAAATTTTAGACGTGCTTGCAGACTTAGGCACACAAAAAGCGTAAGGAAGGAAGTTCAATCATGTTATTTAAGCTTTCCATGTCAGGCCTAAAAAGTAAGTTGCAAGATTACATTGTCTTACTTGTTGGTCTTATTGTCTCTATTTCAACTTTTTATATGTTTCAAACATTAGCACTCAATAAGGCGTTCCTTGAATCTAACTCTTCTATTGGGGATATTGTGTCTGTATTTAAAATTGGGTCCTTTTTGTTAGCGTTTATCACATTTTTTTATATTTTATATGCAAACTCGTTCTTATCATCTCTTCGCCAAAAAGAATTTGGTATGTATATGATGTTAGGAGCAAAAAAGCATAAAGTTACCTTACTTATGTTTATCGAAACAATTATATTAGGTGCCGCATCTCTTGTGATTGGAATTACAGTTGGTGTAGGGCTCGCAGAAGGTATCGGTCAGCTATTAATGAAACAACTCGAGTTTGCTGGCGAAGGTTATAAAGCATTTTATCTGCCATCTATAGCTATTACTTGCGTCTTCTTCTTTGCACTATTTGTATTATCGGCAATTATAAATAGTATTAAATTATCTCGTATTTCTGTACTGCAACTTGTACATGCAGATGAACAAACAGAACGTGTCGCCATAAAAGGAAAAATGACAGTTGTAGTTGCAATCCTTGGTGTGATTTTATTGGGTATTGGTTATGCATCACTAATCTATATGAAATATGCAAACCCGCTAATGGGTCTGGGATTAATGGCCGTTGGATTAATCACAGCAACCGTTGGTACTTACATGTTATTTGGATCACTTCTCCCAGTTATGATTAATAAGTTAAAGAGTAATAAAAAACGTAGTGAAAAAGGTCTCAATGCTTTTACTTTTGCACAATTAAATTTCCGCATTAACGGCCTAACAAATGTGCTTGCCACGGTAGCAATCTTAGTGGCTCTTGGCACTGGCGGAATTGCGTGTGGTATGGCATTTAAAAACAACGTAATAAAACTAGTTAATGGTAGTGAAATTTACGATTCAGTCGTTCATAATCCAACAGCTGAAGAAAAGAAAATTTTGAATACTATCTTATTTACAGAGAAGCTTGAATATCATTACAAAATAGAAGGTCAGTCGATTTATTATTTAAAAGAGGATTTAGAGAAAAATCGTCCTTTAGTATTGAAAAATAAAAATGAAAGAGCAGAGTTTGGGAAAACAAAGAGAGTTTCAGAAGAGTTGCCAATTGGTGCAAACGTGAAGAAGACACCGCAACAATGGAGCGACGCTTTCCAAACAATCCAGCCAAAGTATATATATCCTGATCATAAAATAAAAATTGTAGACAAAAACATGTATCATAGTATAAAGGGTCCAGAAAGTACTATGTTTATGGGGAAAACAGATGATTTTAAATCATATTTAAAAGAATGGAAACAACTTGACGAATTACAGTTAGCTAAATATACAAGTATGAAACCTGAAGAACTGAAGAGTAAATATCAAATGTATAATTCTCTTCATGGTATGTTAAGTGGATTGATGTTCATGGGCTTCTTCGTCGGAATTGCGTACTTAGCAATGATGGCAAGTTGCTTGATGTTTAAAGTTCTGTCTGGTGCATTCAAAGATTGTACACGTTATCAAATGCTTCGTAAAATCGGTGTTCGCCAAGAGTTATTAGCACAATCAATTTATAAGGAGTTATTCTTTGTATTCTTAGTCCCAGCAATTGTGGGTATTGTTCACGTATTAGTTGGTATGAACATGTTCAGCGTTCTTTTGCCTGATCCGTACAATCGTATTTGGGTACCAATTATTATTTTTGTAGTAATTTACTTGATTTACTATTTTACTACAGTTCAATTGTATAAAAGAATTGTACTTCCAAAAGAAAATTAGTTTTACAAAACATACAAAATGTTAAACTTATAAAACCCAGTGATATCAGTATGTGTGCATGAAATCACTGGGTTTTTATTTGGATATTTAATGGTGTGTTTTACAAATTATAAAAAGATATAAACTTAGTTTTACTTTTTAAATATTATCCGTCCTAAAAAATGACCAATGTTCATAAAGGTACAAATTTTAAAACATGTTTAATGTTCATATTTTGAAAATGAATTTTACAAAAATATGAACTAAATTACATACTCAAAACTCTACAAATGAAGTGATTAATACAAAGGAAATCAATAAATTCTATAGAATATTTTATTAGATCATTACATTTTATACTAATAGATATAAGGGAGATAATTGATAATACGTTTAAAAATGAGTTTGATAAGATAAAATCAAAAACCGCTTCAATTATTTTAACAAACGGTGTTACAGCATCTGAGCGCAGGATTGCTACAAAAGACCCTAATGACCCAAATGATTTAACTCCTGAAAGCACTTTGGAGGAGGCAATTAAAATAGGATTTAACACAACAGAAAAAGAAGGACTTCTGTATTGGGTAGATGATAACTTGGATAATGAAGTGCCGATTCATGAAACAGTTGTTAAAATCTCTTATGATGAAGAAACAGCTAATGAAATCCAAACACAATTAACCAACTTGAATGATAATCGAGTTTACAACGTCACACTTAAATCAGGTATGACGATTACAATTACAGCAAAGAATTAATAATGGAATTAAAAACGTATAATCCATATTTGATTTATTGATGTGGATGCAAAAAATACATATTTTTAATTAGGAATCCTTATTATGAAAAGGATTCTTTTTTTGTCCCAAAAGGTACAATTTGTAACAGTTAAATAATTTAAAAATTATTTAACTGTTACAAATTCATTAATCCATTTGAATCGTTACATTAATATGAATGAATTAACAAGAATGATGGTATAAGTCATTAGGTAAGAATGGGAGTATCTTAAACAAGATTAAATGGGGTTAGTTCTGTAAATCTATAAAATTTAGTTTTAGAGTTTCTTGTCCCAACCAATATCTAAAAGCGAAAGTTTAGACTTTCTTGTCTAAATAGTTTGGAGTTTTATGTCCTTTTACATTTACATCTGAGATAGAAAGGGGGATTAACTCATATCACCCAAGTGTTCGTTAAATTCTCAATTAGCGAACACAATAATTATAAGAATCTATAGTCGATTGTCTGCTGGCGATCGACTATAGAGTTAATCAGCACGAAGCACATGCAATAAATAATTTTGTTTTAGATAACATCCATCTAATCAAAAAATCGAGTTATAAAAAGAGGGGGAAGGCATTTTTTATTGAAGTTTGTTTATAATAGTTTTTTAATTTGTTAGGGGGAATCGTAAAGTAGATTATTAATCTCTTTGATAATTTTTATTTCCCTTATAGTATTTGGCATACTGTATTAAAAATTTTAAATTTTGAAGGGAGAATCAATAAATATGGGCAAGAAAAAAAGAATAGGTAATAAGTTATTATTTGTCAGTGCAATTTGTACAATAACGATTCCTTCAGTTTCATATGCGGAGGAAGTAACTTTACCTAAAAATTTCGCGATTGCTTCAAGTCTGTATGAGGAACGGAATATGGATGTATTGAAAACAAGTGTATATCCCAATACATATAATAATCCGTTTAACCATCAATTTATTCCGACATTAAAGGAAACAAACACAACTATAAAAAAAGTAGACAATATTGATGATGAAAATCCTATTATATCTACTACTCTTTCATTTATTCGCCATATGAATAGTGAAGATTATAAATCTGCATTTGATTTAACCTCAAGGTCATTACAGAAAATAATATCCGAAGAATGGCTGAAGAGCTATTGGGAGGGACTCCCATTGCAATTACAAGCAGGTTCTTTTATAGGAATTGGAGAGGTAATACAAAAAGAGACAAATTCCGTGCATGCGAATATAGAAGTTAAATTAGCTTTTGAACAATTTACTGTACCTTTACTAATTAAACTAGATCCATCTGGAAAAATAGACGATTTTCAACTCAGCATGTCGTTTAGTCCTGTTGCAGAGCGTCCATCATATAGTAAGCCTGAATCATTTGTTGATAAAGAAGTAGTAGTTGGAAGTGGTGCATTTCCATTACCAGGAACATTGTCTGTTCCAAAAGGTAAGGGTCCTTTCCCAGCAGTTATTCTTGTGCAAGGATCTGGAGCAACCGATCAGGATGAAACAGCGTTTGCTTTAAAACCATTTCGCGATTTAGCTGAAGGTCTTGCCTCGAAAGGAATTGCTGTCCTTCGCTATAATAAACGGACTTATGAACATGGATTGAAAACACAATACAGTCCTTTTTATACAGTTGATAAAGAGACAACAGATGATGCTCTTCTTGTGACTCATTTTCTTCAAAATGAACCTATGATAAATAAGAATCAAATTTATATTCTTGGTCATAGTCAAGGTGGACTGATGCTTCCGAAAATGATTGAAAAAGACCAAAATCAAAATATAGCTGGAGCAATTGTGATGGGAGGACCAGCCCGTACAATCCAAGATGTTGTTTTAGATCAATTCGAGTATCTTTTTTCTATTGGAGCAATGAAATCGGATGAATATAAATTTTACAAATCGCAATTTGAATTATTAAATGATCCCAATTTCTCTAGTCAGAATCCTCCAAAAGATTTTTATTTAGGATCAGCAGTATTTTGGGATTCTATTCGTAAAATTAAAGCAGCAGAAATGTCAAAAGAACAAAAGACACCGCTTCTTATTATTCAAGGAGAAAGAGACTATCAAGTTCAATCAAAAATCGAGATTCCTCTTTGGAAAGAACAATTAAAAGAGCGAGATAACGTTGATTATCGACTATATCCAAAGTTAAATCACTTCTTTACAGAAGGAGATGGGGAGTTAAGTAAACCGGATGAATATTATAGTCCTGCTAATATCCCTGAGTATGTTATAAATGATATTGCTGCTTGGGTGCAAGGAAGATCGAAATAAAATTAGCAATCATATTTTTTAATAAAGGTCACGATACATGCCTATTAACTTAAGGATAGAAATTAAATGGTTTTTGTTCAAATAAACTAAATAAAGGGGCGTTCTTTATGTGTACCAGTTTGACATTACAGACAAAAAGCGGTCAGCATCTTTTTGCAAGAACGATGGATTTTACATTAGATTTCAATCAAGAAGTAATAATAGTTCCTCGTAGTTATCAATGGAACAATATAACTGGTGAAACTATCGAGGCGAAACAAGCTGTTGTAGGGATGGGGATTAACCATCAAGGAAGGATCATCCTGGCGGACGGAGTAAATGAATCAGGTATGACATGTGCAACACTCTATTTTCCAGGATTCGCAAGTTATAGTAACAGTATAGATGAAAATAAAACGAATCTGGCTCCATTTGATTTTGTGGCATGGAGTCTCACACAATTCAATTCTGTCGAAGAGTTAAAGAACTCTGTAGATAGTATTTCCTTTTTGGATGTACCATTACCTGTTTTAGGGGTTACTCCACCGCTACATTGGATTTTAGCGGATAAATGGGGAGATTGTATTGTACTAGAGCCGACAACTGAAGGACTAAAAATATATGATAATCCTCTTGGGGTAATGACCAATAGTCCTGAGTTTAACTGGCATTTACAAAATTTAAGACAATATATCGGTCTTAAATCGCAGCCATATGCGCCAACACAATGGGGGGATGTACCATTAAGTGCTTTTGGACAAGGTTCAGGTTCGATGGGACTCCCTGGGGATTTCACCCCACCATCAAGGTTTGTTCGGGCAGCGTATGGCAAACAAAATATTCAAGGTATAGATAACGAAGAAGAGGGCATATCGGCCATTTTTCATATCTTATCAAATTGTGAGGTTCCAAAAGGTGGAGTAATAACGGAAGAAGGTACATTAGATAATACCATTTATACAAGCGCAATGTGTATGGAGTCTGGTACATATTATTACCATACCTATGATTGTAGACAAATTATAGCTATTCATTTATTTCATGAAAATTTAGATACAGATGAAATTAAAACTTATCCGTTCCAGCGGAAACATAAGATACTTTATGAAAACTAATCAGATTTGGAATAACATAAAAAAAGAAAACTTAATTAAGTTTTCTTTTTTTTATAGGCGATACGACAATACAACAGTGATCCAATTAAATTCAATATAAGAAAAATAACAAGTCAATATATTTCTAATCATTTTAGGTGAAGGGTATGTGATTGAGATGAATAATACATATAATGAAAAGACACATACATCGATTAAACAATTATTTAACAAGTTTTCACCAAAAGCTCCTGCCTTTTTTGGTATTAAAATTAATATTCATACAGTTAAAAACCTAATTAGAAATTATTTGAACATAGATTGCTCAATGAGGTTAAATTTTATAATCTCTAAAAAATAGAATTATATATTATAATTATTAAACTTAATTTTATTGAAAATTGAAATATTAAGCAATATTCCTATTGCTATTAAATTGACCATTAAAGAACTTCCACCAAAACTAACAAATGGAAATGGGGTACCAGTAAGAGGAAATAGTCCCGTAATACCACCTAAATTTACAATGGATTGCATACCAATCATACATCCTATACCAATTGCTATAAAACTTCCGAATGGATCTACACATAGTTGTGCAATTTTTAAGGAACGAAGAACGATAGTCAAAACCCCTGCCAATACAATAAATACACCAATAAACCCTAGTTCTTCAGAAACTATTGCCATTATAAAATCAGTATGTGGTTCTGGAAGATAGCCGGTTTTTTGAATGCTATTTCCGAATCCACGTCCAGTAATTCCTCCAGAGCCAATGGCAATAAAAGAATTTACAAGTTGATATCCTTTTCCTTGCGCATCAACAAAGGGATTGAGAATTGTAGTAATACGTGTCTTTTGAACTTCTGACAAGCTAAATTGAATTAAAAAGTATAAAAAAGGTAACCAAAAAATAGAAGCGATTATAATTCTTTTAATTAATAGATTTACATTTATTCCAGAGCAAAGAAATATGCTAAAACCTATACCTAATATTAAAAGTGCAGATCCTAAGTTTGGCTGTTTATAGATTAGGAAAAAAATTGCAGCTAAAAAAAATAAAAGTTTTCCGCTACCACTCCAAATATTTTTAGCTTGTTCTTGTCGTAATGCAAAAAAACGGGCTGTTACAAGTATTGTTCCTAATTTAAGAAATTCAGCTGGCTGTATTCCAAAGATCCATGATTGAGCATTATTTACCACTTTTCCTTTCCACAAAACCATAATTAATAAAAAAATTCCCCCAACCATAATACAGATAGAGACTATTCGTTTTTTCCATATTTCATATGGGAGAATAGCACAAACTATTAACCCTATTGTTCCTAAAAATAGCTTTGTTAATTGAGAATCAACAAAATGCCTACTGTTATAACCGTAATGTTGAACAGCAACAATGGAGCTCGCGCTATACATCATGATAATACCTAAAGTACATGTTATGAATAGAGGGAGGAGCAATAGATAATCGAGTTTTAATATTTTTTTCATTTTAATATCCTCCTGATTACATTAACACTTAATATTACATTTGCTAATGAGTAGAATCTTGTTCTCATCAACTACTAAATAGTATTCTTGTTTTGAAAGATTCTATAGCTTACACCCTGTTTTCTTACGCAAAAATCCCCCCTAGTTACATACTAGGGGGGATTTAAATTGGCATGACTAAATAAAGCTTTCCTCCCCCTAGTAGAGCTTTGGCACTATACAACGTAAAGTAATGGAAATTGATTACTTAGCTATCTTAAGAAGAGCCTTAATCCGACAATTCCTGTTCTACCCATTGGCGTCTTTCGACATTTTTGGGCAATAGCCTGTGTTTGTATAGGAGCCTCACCTAACAGGTTTAGCAATATAAGTTTTATGTATTTATTTCGTGTAGCCAGCATAAATATTTTTTTTTTGCTTGTCAAGTAAGCATATTGCTAATTTTATATTCTTTATTGTTTTATGAATTTTGAGAAATAATGCAAGGAAATGTATTTAATCATCTCGTATAGATACTTATTTTCGGCCTGTAGTGGATTATTTGATTAAGTGGTTTAACCATATAAATTTGATAAACGGTAAAGAAGATTTTAATCATAAAATAAGATTTTTGAAGAATGTTCTTTTGAAGTACGGTATGACTAATAATTCAACTTCTGCTATAAAGTTACAAATAAATCATAAACAATAAGTTTCCTATACGAAATTTCATATATTTTATAACGTTTCTTCGAACTAATTGTATATCTTTTAAGTTGAATTTCAAATTTACAATAGAGTCGAATTACATTTCTCTAAAAAAGAATTTATTATGAATCGAATCGAAAGTTAGTTGACAAATATTAAATTCTGGTTTAAATTTTGAAGTAATTCAATAATCTTTGTTAGGTGAGGCTCCTGTATAGAGAAACGCTGCTGCCCAAAAATGTCGAGAGACGCCAATGGGTCAACAGGAACGGTCGGATTAAGGCCCTTTTTAATGTAGCTGGTTATAAAAACCTATGCTATACAGTGCTAAAACTCAACGAGGGAGTGGTATACGATTTGATAGAAAGGCACCTCTGGGATTTTTGCAGAGCTGTCTTAATAATCATTTATTTGTATTGTAAAAAACCTTTACTCCTTTTTGAGTAAAGGTTTTTTTGTTTAATGTTATTTATTTTTATCTTGTCTATATTCAAAAAGGAGGTAGTTCTAAATAATAAATTGATTGCAATGTAACTATTAATGCTCTAATAAAAATTTTAGACAGATAAAATAACTCAAAACCACTCATGAAACTCTAGAGTCTCCCTTAGCAATATAAGGAGGAGTTAACATGAAGAAATTATTAAATGAATTACTTGTAACCCAAAATAATTTGGATGCAGAGAAAGTTTTACGTCATCCGTCGTATGATGTTGCGCAAGAAGTAAAACGGTTTTCAATTGAAGATCAAGTCATATTACTAGATAAGATTCCTGTATTAAAAAGCTCAAAAATTCTTCAACATTTGAGTACAGAAGAAAAATATAATATCTTAATTCACTTATCTGAAAACAAAGCTAAAAAGTTACTAGATTTACAACCGATTGATGAAACAGTAGATCTACTTCTAGCGGTTCATCCGGAAAAACAAGCTAAATTAATGGCGTATTTAAATAAAATTACAAAACATAATGTAAAAAAATTAATGGCTTTCAAACCTGAAACGGCAGGAAGTCTTGTCACAAGTGATTTTGTTGCAGTTAGAGGGAATTGGTCAGTAAAAATGACATTGAAGTACATTAGGGAGCATTCTGAAAATGTAGAATCAATATCTTATATCTATGTTCTTGATAGTCATGGTTATCTTAAGGGAATCGTTTCCATACATGGGCTATTACTAGCAGCAGATGAGGAGATATTATCTACTATCATGATTCAAGAGGTAATTTCAGTACACGCTGAAGTTGATCAGCAAGAAGTTGTAAAAAAGCTACTGAATTATAATTTAGCAGCATTACCCGTAACAACAGCAAATAATGAAATGATTGGTATTATAACATTTGATGACGTAATGAATGTTATGGAAGCAGAAGCTACAGAAGATATCCAAAAGTTAGGCGGAAGTGAACCGTTAAATCAATCTTACTTTGAATCTAGTATTTGGAGCATTTTCTTCAAACGTCTACCATGGTTATTGCTTCTTTTTGTTGCTGAAGCATATACAGGTACAGTACTAAAGTATTTTGAAGACGAAATTGAAACAGTAGTTGCCCTAGCTTTCTTTGTACCGTTATTAGTAGGTACTGGAGGAAATACAGGAACACAGGTTGTAGCAACAATTACTCGTGCAATCGGTATTGGAGAGGTGAAATTTAAAGACATTTTCCGTGTAATGAAAAAGGAATTTGCAATTGGCATGCTTCTCGGACTTGCACTTGGGTTAGCTGGGCTCACTCGTGCTTATATGTTAGGAGTTGGAACAGAAGTTGCACAAGTTGTAGCAATCACTTTATTATTTATTGTTATTTGGGCCTCTCTTGTTGCAGCTGTTTTACCTTTGATTCTGAGAAAATTAAAATTAGATCCTGCAGTCGTTTCTGGTCCATTTATTACAACATTTGTTGACGGAACAGGATTAGTAATTTATTTCATGGTTGCAAAAACGTTATTAAATTTGTAAATATACACTGAAATAAATACGAAATGTAGAATAAATATTTTGCTTTGCTTGCCAAGACATAATGGGGAACTCGGGAATGAGGGAAATAACCACTTTTGTCTTTAGGCAAATAATATCTTAAAGGATTCATTGAATGTAATTAATGCCGGAGGAGAAACCTATGAAACATCTAAGAAAAATCTTCAAACGAATTTTGCTTCTTTTTTCTATTTTCATACTTATTGGCATAGGAATATTATTTGGTACTAACTATGGCCGAGATCTTCGTGTAACAATTGCTGGAAGTATACTAACTTCTCAGCATCCACAATATGCGAAATATACATTCCTATCCCAAAAGGAACTAGATAAACTGCAAGATAGAATTAATCATCCAAAATGGTCAAATAGTGATGAGGCCATTTATAAAAAAATAGCAGGAAAAAGATTAGAAGAATTAAAAAATCAGCCATTAGAAATTGATGTAGAAACAATTAAAAGTAATAAAGATAGTCGTTTTCTTTTCGAAGGGAAGTTAATTACCATTAGCAATCCCTTCAATGTTAAACTTGTTAGCCATCAAGGAACACAAGGAGCTAACAGGGGAGAAAAAATTAGTGTAATGGCAAAACGTAATCATGCACTTGTTGCAGTGAATGCAAGTGGATTTGCTGATGAAACAGGAAGGGGTGGAGGAAATATTGCAACTGGAATAGTAATAGAAAATGGGAAAGAAATTGATACAAATATAGATAAAAATACCCCTACAATTATTACGGGCTTAACAAAGTTTGGACAAATGATAACAGGGAATTATTCTACCCAACAACTTTTGGATAAACAAGTCGTTTCAGCAGCAGGATTTATGCCACAGTTAATTGTTAATGGAGAAAAAATGATTACAGAAGGAGACGGTGGTTGGGGCTCTGCTCCGCGAAGTATTATGGCACAAAAAGAAGATGGCACAATAATGTTTCTAGTGATTGACGGTAGGCAGACACATAGCATAGGAGCTACGTTAAAAGAGTGTCAAGATATTCTATATGAAAAAGGAGCAATAAATGCAATGGCTATGGATGGAGGTTCTTCTGCTACGCTATATTTAGGAGGAAAGGTTATAAATTCACCTTCTACATTATCCCATGAAGATCGTTATTTACCGAATGCTTGGATGGTAACAGCAAACCAAAAACAAGAAATAAGAGTGACAATAGATGGGGAAAAAATAGATACTAAAAAATCAGATGAATTTGATGCGAACATTTCAACGAATTTATAAATTATTAAAAATGGTACAAATACATGATTTTTATTCCATTCGTTGGCAGATTCCAATTATCTTTAAGACTTAGAAATCCTTATTTCATATTCATGATTGGCACAATTAAACCAGCTATAAGAGCTGGTTCTTTTTTGTAATTCAATCTGTGACTCACTTTCGGTAGCTGTCATTTATTTTTAGAAAAGCTGTTTGGCGGGGAATTTACTACAAGTATTGAAAGTTTAGAAGTTGGCTATTGATAAAGTAAAGTGATTTGTTGTTGTTGTTTTTAAAATGGTAGATGATGAGAAAATTGATGCCAGAGAGCTATGCAATATCAAATCACACGCCCAGTTTGCAGCTACTGCCTTTTTAATTAAAAAATAGTTATAAATAAATAATCAGAGGCGCCTGATCTTTCCTCATGAAAAGATCAAAAAAGCCCTCAAAGATTTGGAGAGAGAAGGAGTGAACCGACTGTTCACTCCTTTCTTTTATTATTCCTTACTGAAATTTTCCAAGAACTTTCTGGCCAATGAGGACATGTAACGGTCCTTAATCCAGATTGCCGCGATCCTGGTCTGGAGGGAAGGACTGTCGATTTCCTTATAGATCAGACTACTGTGGTTCGCCAGCTCAAACGCGGATTTCGGGATAATTCCGATTCCGAGGCCGGCATTGGCCCATAGTAGGGTGGTACGTGCATCATCATTTTTACAGAATAGGTTTGGCTCGAAGCCGGCTTTCTGACAAGTCTCGCGAATCAGCTGTTCGAATCGGCGGTAAATGACCAGAGGGCGCTCGTGCAGCTCTTCGATTCGGATTGCATCCTGCCCGCTGCTCCAATCCAGCTCCGGGGTCATCACGGCGATCATCGGCTCGTTTTCCGCACATTTGTATCCCATCCCCGCATTATGAAAGGGAGTTCTGACGATTCCCAGTTCGATGACCCCACTTTGTAGCAATTCAATGACCCTGAACGTGTTTCCCTCATGGATTTCAAATTTGATCCCGGTGTAAGCTTTGTGAAATTCGGATAATCTATCCTTTAATAACGTTGCTCCAGAGGAGGAAACCGTTCCAATTGCCAATGTTCCCTTCAATCCTTTGGCAAAGTCACTGACCTCTCTTGACGTCGAATCTGTTAAATCTACAATTTGCTGCGCTCTGCGGCGCAGCATCTCCCCGGCGTCCGTGAGTCGGATACTGCGTGCACCGCGCTCTACCAGCTTTACGCCAAGCTCCTCCTCCAACAGCTTAAGCTGCTGGCTGAGCGGGGGTTGAGCCATTTGCAGTTTTTTGGCGGCCGAGGTAATCTGGCCTTCTTCCGCAATCATCAGGAAGTATTTCAATTGCCTAATGTCCATAAGGTTCTCCTTTTGAATTGCCATATTAATTTCATATAGATTAGATACTAATCAAATATTATTAATATGGAAGATGTTATGTTATTTTTTAATCATATCCGGTAAATAAAATTCGTCAAACCTTTTGAATTGCATTAAATTAAATATTTTAGTCCAATTTCAGAATGGCCGCTTTTTAGTACTGAGAAATTTGGATGAAGCTAGGCCATGAGGAGCGGAGCGTACATAGTTTGTACGTGAGCGCAGGAATGCCCAGGTGAATTCAAGATTCGATATCGAAATCACTTCATAATCAAAAGCGACCTTATGACAATTATGATGGGGATGATACTTTGTTTAGACTCACAACATTTTTAAAACCTTATAAGAAGGAAAGTATTCTTGGCCCTTTCTTTAAGCTGGTGGAAGCAATTTTCGAGCTTCTTCTGCCGACGATTGTGGCCCTGATTGTCAACCATGGAATAGGCAGGCATGATATCGCTTATGTATGGAAGATGGGTGGTTTAATGGTCGTCATGTCGATAATGGGGTTCGGTAGCTCGCTGATTTGTCAATATTATGCAGCCCGGGCATCACAGGGGTTCGGTACAACACTGCGTAATACGCTGTTCCGGCATATCTCGACGCTGTCTTATACTGAGATTGACCGCTTTGGGACACCATCATTGATCAACCGTATCACAAATGATGTCAATCAGCTCCAGATTGCAGTAGCGATGCTGATTCGGCTTGTGATTCGTGCCCCGTTCATTTGCATTGGTGCAATCATTATGTCGATGCTGCTTGATTTTAGACTATCGCTTGTTCTGATTGCGGCGACACCAGTGTTTGCTATTATTCTATATTTAATAATTACCAAAACAGCACCTATGTATCGGTTATACCAGAAAAAGTTGGACAGAATCGCACTAGTATTGAGCGAAAATTTGACGGGAGTTCGCGTCATCCGTGCGTTCGCCAAGAGACAGGCAGAGAAGGTGAGATTTAGCGAGGCTTCCGACGACATTACGGCCACTGCAATCCGAGTAGGGCGGGTGTCTGCGCTGCTTAATCCGGCAACGACGGTTGTTGTCAACGGAGTAATTATCGCTATTCTATGGATTGGTGGTTTCCATATTAATGCGGGGACATTATCTTCTGGCGAGGTCATCGCCTTTATTAACTACGTAACGCAAATTTTGCTCGCTTTGATTGTCGTGTCGAATCTGATTATTATTTTTACCAAGGCAGCGTCCTCAGCATCACGGATCAATGAGGTGTTCGAAACCGTTCCTACCATCGCTGACCTTGTGCCTGAGGAGCAAAAACAGTCTGCAGCGAAAATAGAAGACAAGAAGGATGGTCCTGCTGTTACATTTAATCATGTTTCCTTCGGATATAGTACAACGAGTGAACCGGCACTGACAGATATATCGGTGGAGATAAAACGTGGCGAGACTGTGGGAATTATCGGTGGTACTGGTTCAGGCAAATCTACATTTGTGAACTTGATTCCGAGATTTTATGACGCTACCTCCGGACAAATACTCGTCAACGGAATTGATGTAAGGGATTATAGTCTACATGAGCTACGCGGCGAAATCGGGATCGTTCCGCAGAAGGCACTGCTCTTCACAGGGACGATTGCCGATAATATCCGCTGGGGTAACGAATTAGCTTCGGATCAAGAAGTCAAACGGGCAGCTATCATTGCCCAGGCCGATGAATTCATAACGAAAATGCCAGAAGGCTATAACACTCTGGTGTCAAGGGGCGGACTTAATTTGTCGGGTGGGCAGAAGCAGCGCTTAACAATCGCCAGGGCAATTGTCGCCAGTCCCGATATTCTCATCCTTGATGATTCTTCGAGTGCACTTGATTTTGCCACAGATGTGGCGTTAAGAAGGTCGATCCGGGAAAACAGCCAGGGAATTACGGTATTCATCGTCTCGCAGCGGGTTAGCACCGTGCAGCAGGCGGATAAAATCATCGTCATCGAAGACGGACGGATTGCTGGCATCGGCACCAATGCTGAACTCAAGCGAGATTGTAGTGTCTATCAAGATATTTGCCGCTCACAGTTCGCTAATGAGGAGGTAGGACAACAATGAACATGAAGCAAACATGGGGAAGACTACTAATTTATACAGGAAAATATAAAAGGTATACAATCTGGGCCTTCATTAGTGCGATTATTAGCGTAGCCTCCAGCTTGATCGGTCCATTTATGATTGGGATTACGATCGACCATATGGTCGGCAAGGGTGCTGTTGAGTTCGCGGACATATTCAGACTGCTTATACAGCTTAGTCTGGTGTATCTCATCGGAGGCTTGTTCGGTTGGCTGTTGACATATCTTACGAATCGACTTGCTAATCAAACAGTAAATGATTTGCGCAGCGAAATGTTCGACAGGCTGAATGTACTGCCACTGAAATATCATGATAATCATCCGCAAGGGGACAGCATCAGCCGATTCGTAAACGATATGGATGCCATATCGGACGGGTTGCTGCAGGGATTCTCCACATTATTAACCGGTGTTGTTACAATCATCGGGGCGATCGCGTTCATGTTGTATACGAATCCGCTCATGACCATCGTCGTGCTGTTATCTGCACCAGTGACTTTCTTCGTAGCGCGGTTCATCACGATGCGCTCTCAGCAGTTATTTCGTGATCAGGCCCGTATATTGGGTGGGCTGAATGGCTATGTCGAGGAGATGATCGGCGGGCAGAAGGTTGTTCAGGCCTTCCGTTATGAAGACCACTCTTTTGCGGAGTTTACAGCGCGAAATGATGAATTGTATCACACCGGGGTAAAATCACAATTCGTCAGCTCTCTGTCAAATCCATCCACCCGTTTCGTGAACAATGTTACCTTCTCAATCATCGCCTTAATTGGGAGTATTATGGTCATTATGTCTAGAATATCGGTCGGGGGACTATCGAGCTTCCTGATTTATGCCAATCTGTTCGCTAAACCGTTCAACGAGATTACCGGAATAATTACACAGTTGCAATCAGCTACGGCCTCGGCACAACGTATCTTCCAGGTACTTAATAAATCGGCGGAGTCACCGGACGTTGAAGATGCAGTTCATATCCCAGCTAAGCAGGGGACGATTACATTCCATCATGTGAAGTTCGCTTACCAGCCTGACCGCCCCCTTATTACCGATTTGAACCTAGTTGTCGAACCAGGAACACGTGTCGCAATCGTGGGACAGACGGGTGCTGGCAAGACAACGTTAGTGAATCTGTTAATGCGATTCTATGATGTTAGTGCCGGCGAGATTGCGATAGATGGTATTAACATTAACGATATGGACCGTGACAGCTTACGCCATACCTTTGGGATGGTGCTACAGGATACTTGGCTGTTTGGCGGGACAATTCATGACAATATCGCCTACGGGAAACCGAATGCTAGCCAGGAGGAGGTTATTGCTGCCGCTAAGGCAGCTAACGCCCACAGCTTCATCAAGCGGCTGCCGCAGGGCTATAATACAATAATCAATGGCTCCGGTGACAGCCTATCCCAGGGACAGAAACAGCTATTGACGATCGCTCGGGTTATGTTGGTTGATCCGCCTATGCTAATTCTCGACGAAGCAACGAGCAGCATTGATACGCTTACGGAGATTCGTATCCAGGCGGCGTTCCTGAAGATGATGGAAGGCAGAACGAGCTTCGTTATCGCCCACCGTTTGTCGACAATCCGTGAGGCAGATATGATCCTCTACATGAAGGACGGGGATGTCGTCGAGAGCGGCAGTCATGAGCAGCTGCTGGAGCGCAGCGGCTACTACGCCAATCTGTATAACAGCCAATTCGCGGCTGTTAATGGTTAGTAGACCACCATTCCAAAAGTGCGCACAATACGTGGACAGGGTCTTGGCCTAACTAATCTCCATCATATGATAACTATAGTTATCATATGTATTAGAGGATAGTGTAACATCAAAAATTAACCCTGATACAGTGTAGTCATATTGTATCAGGGTTTGTATTATTTTATAAAAAACATAATATATTCAGTTGAATAAACTTTGTTGTAATGAGTAATAAGAGTAATCAATGTGTCTCAGTAAAAACACCTATTGCTTTCTTTAACTTATTATTTCTCCCTTCTTTCCATTCGGAAGAAAAGGAGGTAATATAACAAGGAATTATTGTTTGAACTTTTAAAAGAAATTGCCAGGGCAGTTGTGCGTGAGCTTTCAGCCTACGTATTAAGAAAGCAACTGCAAAAAAGGACAGCAAAAAAAACCAAGCTTCACTGTAGGAAGCTAATCGCCAAAAACGCAGGAATTGAATTTGATAATATTAATAAAGTTGTTAAAAAATATTATGGCACATACAGAATAAAGTCTGTTGCTCAGCTATCATAAAGACGTATATATACTAGGTGAATTGGAATTTAAGATATACTTAATATCAGTAATTCATGTAATTAGGAGTGAGTTCTATATTTAAGGAAAATGCAAAAAGGATACTCCTGTCATTAGTAACAAATCCAATACTAATAATTGTATACGGGATTTTTTGTTATGAGTTAGCCTTATACTGTAAGTACGGAAAAATGAATTATAATATTTATATTAACTGCGAGCCAATTTAGCAAAGTCTATGCAGAGATGAAAAAATATGAAGGTAAACCATATAAATATGGTGGAAATAGTCCTAAAACTGGATTTGATTGTTCGGGATTAATGCAATGGGGATATGGAACACAAGGGATTAAATTACCGCGTACAGCACAAGATCAATATAATAAAACAACACGCGTTGAAAAAAAGGCTCTTCAACCAGGAGATTTAGTTTTCTTTAAAGGAACGGTCGCGGGCAAATCAGGTATTACTCATGTTGGTATGTATATTGGTAATAACAAGTTTTATAGTGCTAGTAATTCCGGAGTAGGTGAAGCTAGCTTAGATAGTACGTATTGGAGTAAATATATTGCAGGATATGGTCGAATCAAATAAAAAATGGATTATAAGGTTCCAGAAAAAGAACTGAAGTCAATTTTGACTTCAGTTCTTTTTGATTAATTAATGTCCTCGGACAACAAAAGTACTAATCACACGGCCATTGTAAGTTACCTCATATTTATTTCCCTCTGTGATTGGCATAGGGAAAACAACCGAAAAAGACGGTCAATATTGAACCGTCTTCTAAGAAATAAAATGCAAATGTACATTCATATATGACAGCTAAAAACCATATAGAAAACTATGTGCCATACGGAATGAAATACCAATATCTTTTAACAGCATTTCTCTTTCATAGCTTTCATCATAGACATAGTAGAAGTCATCATTTCATCACATTCATGCATTGTATTCATCATAGCTTTATCCATGTTTACATTCATTTGCATCATGTTGTTCATCATCATCTTCATACACTTCATTTCACACATCATTTTTTCCATAGACATCATCATATTTGTTGTACCTACCATCATTGTTTTTTCCATTTTAACATCCTCCTACATTTTTAATTTTTTTATCTAGCAATTATAAACATTCTTTTTCTTTTTACAAATACCTCCAAATTTCTTCCTAGATAGATATTGATAAATAATTTCTAGTTAGGATAAAGAAAAATATTATAAAAAGAATAATCTTTTTCATGTAAAAAGCTTCCTTAACGTACAATTTTCTTTTTTGATATGGTGACGCCTTAATGGAAACTGTATTGTGTGTTTTGGATAGATTTCTTGCGAAATATGTACCTAGAGCAGTATTTCAATTTAAATGTGATACGATAGTTATATATTCGTTTTGCTAGTAAAAGGGGAGGAGTGTCGATGAAAAACCAGATAAAAGTAAATGGAAAAATCCTTCAAACAAATAAAAAATGGTCACATCTCAAGCAAAGACAAAGACAACATATTTCTAATTGGTTACGTAGAGAATATACACAGTTTGTAAAAACACATTATAGAAAACCTAGAAAGTATGAACATGATGAGATTCTTCATGAAGTGATGAATCAAATACAGGAACGTGAAATTTGGATTCCTAATGGCGAAGTAAAAAGATATTATCTAAGCAAAATAGGAAAATGGTTTAGAAAAATAGAAAGCGAATGGGAATCACAAATATCCAACAGTGAAAAGCAGCAGGTATTAGAAGAAAAGTAAATCCAAACAAACTAGGGGGCGCATTTCATGTTTAATTTACAAGAAGATATGTATGAACAATTGAAAGAGAAAAAAGGGGAAGTTACTGTATTTTTAAAGAATGGCGTTCCAGTGCGTGGGCAGATCCTTGCAACGGATAAATTTACCGTTCTTATGATGGTTCAGAGTAAACAACAACTAGTCTACAAGCAAGCTATTTCCACAATTGCTATGTAAAAATAGTGTCTTCTTAATAATTAACAAAAGAGAACAGGAGTCAATTTTGACTCCTGTTCTCTTAAAATTATGAAAGTATTATCTCATAAAATATAGCGACCCCTAATATAGGATTTATGTCATTTGGGTATCGAGACCTCATATAGATCTTGCAACATTAAATTTATATTTCATCTCCAAAACCTTTGTAAAGGTGTGGATAATCCATGTTTCCTTAACCATCTTTTACTATATATTTGTAATAAATCAGCTTTTGTTAATTTCTCTTTTTCTTCAATTGTCCAACGTAATGCTTCGAGTCCTGCTACCGATAATGAGACGTTATGTTAACCTCACGTGAATACGGTATACATTGATTTTCACTTTTGAATTTTACATAAACTAAAAAAGCTAATTTATATAGAATTAGCTTTTTTTAAATCATTATTAGAAACATTCCTAAACTTATAAGTAGTAAAGATCCCCCAAGTTGAATAACCCAAAATGGTATAACTATTGTTTTTATAGTTGTACCATATTTGGAAAATCTGAAACAAAGACTTTTATAAATATTATAACCACCAATAATAATTAAAAATATACCAACTATGTAAGCAAATAGGTTCATATTTTAATTCCCCTTATTTTGTTTAATAAAATCATAGTTTATCACCAAATCAACATAAATTGTAATTGAAAAGAAGATGTTAAACTATCGAGAAATATATTTGAATTATTTACTTCCGTTTTCGATAATTATGTAAATAAGCTGTCCATATGGACAGCTTATTGTATTTTTGGCTTAGCGTGGTTTTTTTCCGAAATGCTGGCGGTACGCCAGAAAGATAAACACATTTAAAAACATTGTAGAATTTATGACAATTAACAGTAGATTTCTTAATTTCTATATATCTTTTTATCTTAAATATGACATTAACAAAAAAAATTAACATATTTCTAGATGCATATATGTAATAAAACGTAAAAAACTAGTTAATTTTATCCGATAGCGACTAATTAAATGGAATGTTGAGTATTTTCTGTCAATTAGATATATTAATAGCATAATGCTAAATCTATTAAGAGAGGTGGAATATTGATGAAATCATATAAAAAAATGGCTGTAATGATGCCATTCGCATGTATGTTAAGTATAGGAGTAGTAAGTATGCCTACTACTTCTTTTGCGGATGCTACAAAAAGTACAATATTAAATGTTAATACAAAGAGTGATAATGTTTATAATGAAGATAAGTTTATACAAGATATAAAAGATAGAATGACTCCAGAAGGTACTGCAGCTAATCCAAATACTGCAACTAAATATGTATCTAAGCCCGAATATCATACTGATGTTAATAACTTAGATATAACAGCACATTTTGATAGTTGGGGACCTACACAACAAATAGAACTACTATCATACAAAAATGATGGATTAGTAGACCAAACATGGTATTCTCCTGAAAAAAGTATCAAAACAACAGAGTCTTTTACCTATTCAAACCAAGAAGGGGCTAAATTAGGAGTATCTTCAAAATCAACGTTAGCAGTTAAAATTCCTTTTGTTGCTGAAGGCGGTCAAGAGATCACACTTTCATCTGAATTTAATTATACTCATACAAGTTCTAACACATCTACTCATGAAGAACAAATTATATTTAAATCACAGCCTGTAATTTGTAAGGCTGGTTATACCACAACATATTTTGGTATAGTGAAAGCCGCTAATTTCTCAGGAACATTTAAAACGAAATCAAAAGTTCATGTTCCGAAACTATCCTACTATGATCAAAATGGATATGGATGGACGTGGCAGGAATCACGTCCTAATTTTTACAATTCAAAAGTGTATTCTTTACTTACGAATGGTTCAAAACCAACACCATCATATTTAAACTTTGAATCTTATGTACAACCAGATAATAAAAATATACAAATACCAGTAGTAGATATTCAATCTGAGTTTAGCGGTGAAGGTGGTCATTATTCTGAGATATATGTTAAAGCAACTCCAATAGATGCACCAAATAAATCTATTACACTACCCCTTAAAGAATATCAAAATAGAGTAGCCAAAGGATTACCATTATAATAAGAACTAAATTTATATATTTTTCTGTAAAGAGATATAAAAAAAGATTATTATTATGGAGTTTTAATTTATGTATGAAAAGTTTATTCAGAATACTCAATACGCAAAATATCTCTTACAAATATATAATGTAAATTCTCTTCTATCTCAATTATCTTGTGCACCAGAGCTACAATCTTTTATATTTTGTTATTTCCTGTTGCAGAATCCTTGTTATAAGGATTCTTTTTTTGTATCAAAAATCTACAAAGAAAAAAGATAAGATCGGGAACACAATCTTATCTTTAGCACAAGGAGTAAACAAAGGGAATAACCATCACATTTTTATTATAATTTATTTCTTGTTAATTTTGAATATTATAACCATAATTAACAAGTATATCTATATTGAGAAATTTATTACAAAATTAGTTATAAAATGATTCAAAACTCCAATGTAAACTTTTAGCCATTAGTTTACTTTCAAATTCACTTAAGTTATACATTTTCTCGTTTCAAAAACCACCTGTTTATAAAGTTATACCTTTAAGGAAGAAACTTTACTCCTTATGAAATCAAGGTTTGTCATGTTTATAAACATGTAACGAAATATTTATAAACGTATATTAAGTACCAACGACCTTTATAAATCTCTTAGCGTACAATTTTCCCAGAATGATATGGTGACCCCTAAAATAATATTTGGATGGAAATCCAATACATATTATTAAAATTAAAGTGGTTCAAGTCGGAGAAAGGCACCTTAGGGTGTCTTTTTTTCTACCTATAACTGTTTAATTGTTATATAATAATAATATTGTATTTTAGGAGGAACATAAATGAACAAAAAACTAATCATTGGAATTATCGCTGTAATAGTAGCTATCATTGCTTCCGTAGCTATTTTTAAGGATTCCAAATCAGAAGATATGAAACCTAAGTATTCACAAAAAGATATGGATAAACTTATCGATCAACACTTTAATGAACAGCAAGAATTAAAAACACAAATCAAAGAGTTAAAATCTAAAGTAGACTCCTATGAAAAAGAGCAAACTAGGTCACTTCAAAAAACTACACAGCCGAGTCAAGAAACACCTAAACCGCAAGAACAACCAGAACAAGAACAGCCTAAAAAAGAAGACACTGCCGCAAAAGAGACGGTTAAAACAGTTTACTGGGGAAATAAGGTTAAAGAAGTTGCATCGAGTGATAAATCTACAACTGAAAAGTTTGATGAAGTAAGCAAATATGCTCAAGGTTACAAACCATCCAAAGATGAAGTTAAACAATTTGGTGACGAAATTATTAAAGAATATAAAGATAAAAACTATATTAAAGATGTATCTAACCATGAATACATGTTAAACAACCTTTTCAAGTCGCAAGTTGTTGATAAAAATGCATCAGATAAAAATTTAAAAGATTTTGCTTTTGATTTCTGGCAAAACTCTAAATATAATTACCGTGGTGTAGAAAATGCAACAAGTAGTGCTACTCAAGCTAATGAACGTCAAATGGATAAAGCTTTAAGTAAAATGAATAAATAGATATTGAATAGAGGAAATAAAAAAAGCCGCCCAATTATGATGTGCACCCCAATTGTTAGACACGAAAGACAATTGGAGGTGTACTTTTTATGTACAAGTTATTAGTTCTTCAGAAGAAGCGCCACATATTATTGATGGCTTACTATATCATGAAACAGATTTGGAAATTGAAGAACATTATACGGACGCAGCGGGCTTTGTAGACCATGTCTTTGCCATGTGTCATATGCTAGGATTTCGATTAAAACGTTTAATAAAAATAAAATCTATACTTTTGAAAAGCTCATAAATCAACCACATCTAGAATTTATGATTGGTGGAACAATTCATACAAAGAAAATAAGAGAAAATTGGGATGACTTATTGCGATTAACTAGCTCTGTTCGTAATGGGACCGTCACAGCTTCCCTTATTCTCAAGAAACTTGCGGTCTATCCAAGGCAGAATAGCTTATCTGTAACTTTACGTGAAATAGGAAGAATTGAAAGAACTTTATATACATTAGAATGGTTGCAAAGCCCTGAGCTTAGAAGACGTGTACAGGTCGGTTTAAATAAAGGTGAAGCAAAACATGCACTTGCTAGAGCTGTGTGTTTTAATCGATTAGGGGAAATTCGTGATCGTTCTTATGAGGATCAATTACATAGAGCGAGCGGTTTGCAACTTCTTATTTCTGCAATTGTATTATGGAATACTGTATATATATCGCGTGCAGTAGATGCATTACGTGCAAAAGGCGTAAACATTCCAGAAGAATATTTACAACATATATCCCCACTTGGCTGGGAACATATTACATTGACGGGTGACTATGTTTGGAACTTAAATGAAAAAACAAATTTTAATAATTTAAGACCATTACGAGACAAAATCTATATATAAAAGTAGTAAAGTAAGTAAGCCGGTTCCTTAACGTACAGGGAACCGGTTGATTTGTGTCCAAATTATGTCTAAACGTACAATTTTCTTTTTTGATATGGTGACCCCTACTATACAACATCGGTAGAATAACCCCTTACTTTTGAAGTAGTAAGGGGTTATTCTTGCAAATTTTAGCTTGATGGGCGTGTATGATGCCCCCTTTTATATACAGCTTCTTGTTTTAGTTTTGTAAGTGGATCCAAAAAGAAGTAATCGTTGCCGCACCCCTTTTTCGGAGGATGGACAACGATTCCCAATTAAAATTTATCCGATATGCGAAATTGCATATTCATTATGAAAACCTAGAAAACTCAACACTTTAAGGTCTTCTACAACCAGAATTATAAGTAAATAGATATAAATAATATGAATTATTTCCCATTTATTACAATCTCCTACCTTTACAGAATCTATATATAAAAATATAATTTTCAAAAAATATAAATATTCTGTTTAAAACAGGGTGTAAAAACAAAGGAGAAGAAAATATGAAAACAAAGAAACAAAGTCTAGCAGTTTTATTGTCAGCTGGTGTTATTGCTACATCAATTAGTTTACCGACACATAGCTATGCCGCTACATCAAGTAATGTGCTGTCTACAGAGAAGTATAATGAGGTCATTAAGTCCCCAGAATTTATTTCTGGGCAGCTGACTACACCATCTTCAACAAAAACTGAGGATGTAGTATTTCGATATGTTGATGAAAATAAGGACAAATATAAACTAGGTACAAAAAGTGCTAAAGAATCATTCACTGTAAAGAAACAAGAAGATGACAATTTGGGTGCAAAAGTTGTTCGATTACAACAAACATATAGCGGTGTTCCAGTATGGGGATCTACACAAGTTGCACATGTTGATAATAAGGGGGTATTAACCGTTTTTTCTGGAACCGTGATTCCTGATTTAGATAAAAAATTACAACAACCAAATCAAAAAGTCTCTGCCGATGAGGCAGTGTCTATTGCTGAAAAGGAACTAAGTTTTAAACCAAACTATGATGTAAAACCGACATCTGAACTTGTAGTATATGCAAAAAATGACACAGTATCCTATGCATATAATGTTCATTTAGGATTTTTATCTCCACAACCAGGTAACCATGATTATTTTGTAGAAGCAGAGACTGGAAAAATCTTAGATCATATTGAAGTTTTACATACAGCAAGCACCCCAAAAAATATTATTGGGACAACAACAACGGGAACAGGAAAAGATTCATTTGGAAATACAAAAAATTTGAATCTCTTACAATCTAATAATACTTATTATTTAGTAGATCAGACCCGTGGAAAGGGAATTTATACGTATGATGCACAAAATCAAGGAAGTGATGATGACACTTCGTTTCTCCCAGGTGTCCTTTTAAGTAACAGCACTAACAGTTTTACAAGCAAAAATGCACAGGCAGCTGTGGATGCTCATACTTATGCCGGAATTGTATATGATTATTATAAAAACGTTCAGGGAAGAGATTCCTATGACGGAAATGGAGCCAAAATTGTTTCATCTGTTCATTTTGGAAAACAGTATGAAAACGCATTTTGGGATCCAGACCTAAAACAAATGGTTTATGGAGATGGAGATGGATCAACCCGTTCATTTACAGCCGCAATTGATGCTGTTGGTCATGAACTAACACATGCAGTAACAGAATCATCATCCAACTTAATTTATCAAAATGAATCTGGCGCACTTAATGAATCAATGTCAGATATTTTCGGAACATTAATCGAATATTATAATAACTCAAATCCCGATTATCTAATCGGAGAAGATTTATTCTTCCAATCGGGACAAGCCCTTCGTTCTATGAGTGATCCAACACAATACGGTGATCCAGACCATTATTCTAAACGTTATACAGGAACGAATCAAAGCAAATTAGTACACACAAATAGTGGGATTATCAATAAAGCAGCGTATCTTGTTGCAGAGGGTGGTACTCATTATGGAGTAACTGTGAACGGTATTGGTAAAGATAAAATGGGTAAAATCTTTTATCGCGCAAATACTCAATATCTCACAGAATCGGCAACATTCTCTCAGACAAGACAAGCTCTTGTACAGTCAGCCGCAGATTTATATGGAACACAATCAGCTGAGGTTACCTCTGTAACCAAAGCATTTGATGCTGTTGGTGTTAAATGATTTGGTTTTGGTGCAGCTCTTGCAAGTAATCTCCTAAACTTGGACATACTGATAGTATGACTCTAAAAAAGAACTTGTAGGGATTCCTACAAGTTCTTTTTGTTTTTCTAGCTCAACACAAAATACAACGTTCAAACAACCGTATACCTTGAAAATAGAATAAAAAAATACAAAATGTTAATTTTATAAAAGCCATTGATATCATGCGCAAATACTAATATCAATGACTTTTGGTATGGATGTGTAGTAAGCAGTTTTACTTTTTACCAACAATATGTTCGTAAAATTATTTTTCTTGTCCCTCTGTTTGATTGGCTTGGAACTCCATTTTTAGTGCAATACTATCCCCCTGGAACACATTTTGATCCATTCCGTTGTCTTCAAATATAAACTTCATCCAAAACCAATCCATTTTCCCAGACTTTAATCCCCCTGTTTCAGCCCACTTAGGATGAAATACTTTTTTGGAGGCAATTTCTGGACTTTGTGATTTTAGTTCTGCAAGAGTTGTTTCGTGTACAGGGCTTTTTGCTGGATCCCAATCCCAAAGAAATTGTACTTTAATATATTTGCCGAAATCCTCTGTATTATTATTTTGTTTTAAATCGTTTACGGTATAATCAATTTTCATCATGATATCTTTAATATCTAATGTACCACTATTTGTTAAATTGAATTTCTTTAATATTTTGTCCCCGGGTTTCAAATTTCCTAAGTTAAGTGAAGTAGTTGGTTGCATAGCTAAATCTAATGTACCTGCAGCAAATGTATTATTTGTTACAGCTTGATCGCTAAAATATGCATATGTTCCCCCACCAATTAAAGATAAGCCAAGAGCGGCTGAAACCACTCCAATACCTAATTTCTTTTTCAATGACATTTTTTTGTTCCTCCCATATCATTTTTATAATTTTTCTCCCTAATTAACTGAAAAGCTCCCCTTAATACAGGTATAACACTAATTGTAAAAAATTTATATTAAAATCAAAAAAATACTTATTGAGAAAATTATGTCATCGTTTAGCTTTTTGATAGTTACGAAATGTCCCAAGATTGGTATCGTATATATTGTTTAAATACGTTATCAAAACTTCTGTCAAAAACAAATTAGTATTAACTAACCTTTATGATTAGAATTTTTATCTCTTTAGGCTTATTTCATTGTATCAAAAGGTACGCCTTTTGATGTAGTTATATTTCTTTAAAAATCAATGTGTCGAAAGGTTCGAGATAACATTTTGAAGGACTTCAAAAATACATAGACCTTTTGAATCATATATGAATTGTTGGGAAAAGTTTTCCTTTAAGATAATGTAATTCCCGTAATCCATTTGAATCATTATATTTACATGAGTGCATTAACAAGAATGATGGTATAAGTCATTAGGTAAGAATGGGAGCATCTTACACAAGATTAAATGGGGTTAGTTCTGTAAATCTATAAAATTTAGGTTTAGAGTTTCATGTCCCAACCAATAATCTAAAAGTGAAAGTTTAAACTTTCTTGTTCAAATAGTTTGGAGTTTCATGTCCTTGTACAGATGGGGGAAGGGGGTTACTCCCATCATCCACCTAAGTGTTCGTTAAATTCTCATTTAACGTAAACAACAATTGTAGGAATCTAAAATTATCATTTATTTAATCTGTGATTTGAACCATAACTTTGCCGTTTAGGCAAGGTTATGGTTCTTTTTCTTAGAGGAAAATTTATGCTTCCAACGATAAAATTTTAAATCATTCATAAAATCGCTTAAAATTATAAAGGCATTAAAAATGAAATTCCACCAAATTCACTTAAAACAACTTAATTTTATAGTATTTTCGTATCAAATCACTTAAACTAACTTGAAAATAAACTTATTTTAACTTAATATATCTTTATGGAGGTTACTTATGAATCAAGAAGAACGATTGATACGAGTCTTTAATTATTTAGAAACACATAAAACCATGAATATAAAACAAATGTGTGAAATGTTTCATATCTCACGAGATACTGCAAGAAGAGATATAGTAAAACTTTCAAAAAATAAAGCAATAGTTAGAACTTATGGTGGAGTGGCTTTAGCTACTTTTCATAAGAAAATTGATACGTACCAAAAGCGGTCACAGACTGAATTAGAAACAAAAAAATTGATTGGAATGAAGGCTGCAAATATAATTGCAAACAATGACATGATTTATTTAGATGTTTCAACAACAGTCAACTTTGTAGCGCAACATTTGCAATCGAAGAACGTAACTATTGTGACGAATTCAATTGATACTGCTTATATGTTAGCTCAATCTGAAGATACGACTATTCACCTTTTGGGAGGAACTTTAAATAAGGTTTCTCGACATACTACAGGGACTTCTACCACTGAAAAACTCAAAGATTATCACTTTGACAAGGTGTTTATTGGAACCGCTGGTATTACAGAAGACGGGATATACTATGGTTTTGAAGAAGATATTTATTTCAAGCGTGAATTAATAAAACATGCTGATCAAGTAATTTTAGTGGCAGATCACACTAAATGGAATCAGCGTCGAAATTATAAGGGTTTAATGATTGAATCTATAGACACTTTCATTACAAATCAAGTTATGTCTGATGATTTATATAACACTTTAAAAGAAAACGGTGTTGAAGTAGTAATTGCGAGTGATGATTAAAAATAGGGAGGATTTATTTTGATTACATCTCTTGTTTTTGACGTAGACGGTACAATTTTAGACACAGAAAAAGCAATACTAAAATCCTTACAAAAAGTTTTAAAGGAAGAACTAAAGAAAGATTATGCGTTAGAGGATTTAAGATTCGCATTAGGGATTCCTGGAAAAGAAACTTTAAAAAAATTAAATGTACAAAATATAGACGTTGTTCATCCGAAATGGGCCAAATCTGTACTAGATTTTTCTCATGAAGTCTCCGTATTTGAAGAATTAGAAAGCATTATTAAAGAGTTATCCCCTAGTAAATTAAAGCTTGGTATTGTTACATCAAAAACTAAGCAAGAATTAATAGATGAGTTCGAGCCGTTTGGTCTAAGCGGTCATTTCGAACATACAATTTGTGCGTGTGATACGGATAAACACAAACCACACCCTGAACCACTATTAGTTTGTTTGAAACAATTAGATGTTCCTAATAATGAGGCCGTATATATCGGAGACTCTATATACGATATGCAATGTGCAGAAAGTGCTGGTGTGAAATTCGCACTCGCTTTATGGGGCTCAAAGACAAAAGAAGGTTTTGAAAAAGCTGATTATATATTAAATACCCCAAAAGATATTTTAGCTTTAATTTAATTAAGCTCATTTCTAATAAAGACATTAAATTACTCATTAAAAAGTCGATTTCTTAATGTACAGGAAATCGACTTTTTATTAATAGTTTTTTTAACATCAAAATACCTTAATTCTTGTTAACTTTATGCTTCTTATTACAATTTAAGGAAAGTTTATGGGTTAATAATTAATTTACGGCAAAGTTATGATTCCATTTTCTTTGGAAAATTAGATAAATCTCTTCTAAAATAAGCAATTTCCGGCAAGTTTATGCTTCCAATTGCGGTATACTTATGAGTAAAGTGACATAATCTAACAAGAGAGAGCTTTTATATACCAATTAGATTAGAATTTAAACTATGTATTTTTTATATAATAAAATTAAAGATGAAATGAATAATACATAACATTTAAAACTACTACCTCTAGCAGGGAAAATAATAAAAGTTCAGCAATTTTGCATTGCTGAACTTTTATTATTTATTTTTTCCTATTCTGCCTAAGCTATCTTTAATAGTTGTTTCTCCAAGCTGTGTGTATAATAAGGCCGTATCTTGGCTGGTATGCCCAAGTTGCTGCATCACTTGTAATGAGTCTTTTTCCTCCATATATAATTTATTTGCCAGTGTATGTCTTAATTTATGAGGAGACATCTTTTTACCATAAGCCTTAGTATATTTTTCTACTATATCTTGGATAGCCCTAACCGAAAGAGGCTGTGCAGTATGTTTATACTTCGATAGAAACACATTTTTTAATTCCTTCCCTGGAGCATATTTCTTATCTCTAATTTCCATATACTTTTCAAGATCATTCAATGCAATTGGGGTAATCCATACGGAATCTTCTTTGTTTCCTTTTCGGATTACATCAATTAATCTTTCTTTTAAGTTTATATCTTCCATACGAAGATCGGCCAATTCACTTACACGAATACCACTACCAAGAAAGAGGGAAAGAATAGCTACATCACGATCTTTATCTCTTAGGAAATAGAACAACTGATGTTTTGTTAAAGACTTTTCATGCTCGTACTTAATATAATTCAAAAACTCTTGATCATCATTATTATGAAATATTTTAGATCTCATACGTTTTGCACGGGCATTTAATGTTTCCTTATCTTTATGTATTTCAATTTTAGCCATTACATTTCTATAAAAATAACATTCTCCATCATCATTCTCTGATAGGGAGGTAAGGTACTTAAATAAAGACTTTAAGGCTGAAATTTTTCTGTTAACAGAGGAATTCTGCATATTTTGTTGTAGTTTTAAAAACCTCATAAAGTTCTCAACATCTTTTTTCTTTAAATTCTCCAAATCAGAGAAGGATATGTCTTTAATGGGCTTAAATTCAATAATTTGTTCAGATAATAGCCAATTAAAGAAAACTCTAAAATCATATACATAATTCAGTAGGGTGGAGGGAGAGGCATCATGCAATTCTTTGTACTCCACAAATTCTTCTATGTAAAAGGGCATTTCATTTAAATTCTCGTATAATTTCTTACGATGTACTGATTTTTGACGTTGCTTGCTGTAATCCATAAAAATCACCTCATATATACTATAACAGAAAAAACACACGAACACAAGTTCGCATTAAATTCAATTTTTACACGAACTTATTTACATAATTAAATTATGTAATACTAAAATTCACTCGAAATTGAATGGGAAAGTGTAATTATTCTAATAAAAGTTATAGATAACCAAGTGATAAATTCATATTTGGCGATAAAAATTATATATGTATATAAAATAAAACGATTTTCAAATATAAGTTCTAACAAAATGAATACATGAACACAGTTTGAAAATCATTATAAAATGTGAATTGGTTAATTTAATCAAGGTTAATCAGGAGTTAGTTAGATCAACACAAGAAAAGCTCTTATAAATTAAAATGTAATTCACTATAAAAATTGTTTATGAGTAATTCAGCATTTGATTATTCTTATATAAAATATCAATTATATGGCGTATACCAATATACTAAAATTCATGCACTTGGGCTTGAAATCCCTAGATACTGTATTTGATTTTTATATAATCGTATTATTCTGCGTAAAATTGGTATTTCGCGCGAAGTTGTTGAAGTATGTTTTTTCTCCCTTCTTTCCATTCTTTTATGTTCATCCAACAGAATTCATTATTCACTTTTCATCAGTAAGTAATATTTTTTATTCCAGCTCTGTCCGCTTTTACATATCTTTGTTTATTGTACGTTTACTAATAGAGTGTAAACAACATAAAAACTCAAAATTAGATAAATTTAAGACAAAACAGCTCAGTTAAGCCCTTAGGGCTAAATCGGCTGTATTATACTCGAAACTGAGGTGTTTATAATATCGAAAGAGATGGTTTCTTTTATTGCTTTTTACTTCAAAAATGTTCTTTGTTACTCTTGTTTTATGTAAAAGTTGAGCCCAATTTAATTATAATACAGAATTGAAAACATAGCTTTGAAATTCTTTTAACTGTCTCAATAAGATAAGAATTCTTTTCATTTTGAGACAGACTTCGCTTTAATTTCCACAACTTCTGATAAGATATGTTATGTAAACTGATTATAAGTAATTGATTGTGGATACCTTTATATCAGCGGGTTTCCAGCAACCTACCTTTCCCTACTATTACACGATTACAATAAAAACTCACACCACATGACTCGTATGTATCAACATAACTAACCATAGTTCCCACCAAATGATATCGTCGCTTTAACGATTTTGTTCTTGTATTGCTTCTTATTTTCCCCTGGTACTGGCCTCATCGTTTGCTCAATCAATTCTGGGTGCTGTATTTTACCCGTATACTCTTCTTTTTTTACAGGCACGGATATGGTTTCATAATTATCCTGTTCATTATTATTTCCCTTTGTTTCGCTTCCTATCTTCTGGTCAAACTCCTTATCCTCGTATGTTATTTGAGTATAAACGTGACCTTTGCTGCTACACCCTGTTACCAATCCTAAAGCGATACACATTGTAGAAATCATCCACAAAAATTTCTACATCTTATTCCTCCATCTCTTATTGCTTTTCTTCCCCTACATCATAACGAGGTTGTAATAGTTGTCTGAAAAACTATTGATTTCTATGGTATATCGCGGGTTCGTGTATCTATACGTTGCTATAATCCCCTACTATTTCAAACGTGCTTTTTATGATATTTATGCAGGATTCCCCCTTACATGTACCGAAACTCCAAGAGGGAACCATTCCACTAATTACCACCCCAATTTCTTACTATCGCATTTTGGAGGTTAAAACATGACAAAAAAACGGAACATATAAAAATCAGCACTTTCCATTACCCTTCTCTTATCTTTAGGGGTTTCATCTTTTCCAATTACATCGCCTATTCACGCGGATACACGCGCGGAACAATCTGTAGAAAAGAAACAAATCACTTTAACCGATCGTACAACATTATTTTTTGAATATCTCCAGCATGGTAAATATGCAGAAGCCCTGCAATTAACATCCGCTGCTTTTCAATCGAAGTTTACGGCACAAAAATTGCAAGATTGGTGGACACAAAGTAGTGGTGGTGGGATTAAAAACATAGGAACAGCAGAAGTAAAAGAACGTAACTTGGTTCATCAGACAGTTGAGATTCCAATAGAGTTCGAAGGAACTACGATTCCAGTTTTGCTTAAATTCACACCAGGCGGGAAAGTAGATGAAGTTGGGCAAAGGACACCTAAAAAAACATATGCCATACCGCATCCTATCTATGATCGACCTGCCTCCTATCAAGAACGAGAAATCGTAATTGGAAATTCTACATACCCTTTACCAGCCACGTTAACGATTCCGAAACATAAGCCTGGTGAAAAGGTGCCCGTTGTTGTTCTTGTTCATGGTTCTGGTATGAATGATCGTGATAGTACAAACATGGGGACAAAATTGTTTAGAGACCTTGCAGCGGGCCTTTCATCTAACGGAATTGCAGTCTTACGCTATGAAAAACGTTCCTTAGAACACACATTAAAGATGAGTGAAGAACCTATTACCTTAGACCGAGATACAACAGAAGATGCCATATACGCAGCAAAATCAGCAGCGCAGCAGGAAGGCGTTGACCCAAGTAACATTTTCATTCTCGGACATAGCCAAGGAGGTGGCGCGATGCCGCGTATACTGAGCAAAGCACCTTCTTCACTTGTTCGAGGCAGTATATTACTTGCACCACCCGCACGACCTATAACTGATGTGCTCATTGATCAGTATCAATACCTCGGGGCACCAAAGGAAGTAATCAATGAACTAAAAAGACAATTCGCCTATTACCAGGATCCTACTTTTGATCCAGACCACCCACCAGCCGGTTACAATTATCCATCCCCGCATTTCATGTATGATGTTGCTCGCTGGCGTCCTGTTGAGGAAGCAAAAACACTTAAAGAATCATTATTGATTCTGCAAGGAGCACGCGATTATCAAGTAACAGTAAAAGATGAATTTACAAGATGGCAAGAAGGACTCTCAAACCGCGGGAATATTCAGTTCAAAACATATCCGAAATTGAACCATGCCTTTACAGAAGGAGATGGTGATTTAAGTCTTCCTAGTGAGTATGAAATCCCTGCAAATGTTCCCGAGTACGTCATTCAGGACATTATTAACTGGGTCAATGAGACAAAAAAATAAGTAAACCTCCAAAAAATCTTCATGCAATCATCATTGCGTGAAGGGGTTGTTACTAAAGCGGAGGATCATGAGAGAAATAAAAAAATATATACATAATAGTAATTAAAGTAGTGAAGAGTCCTGAACATCCAGGACTCTTTCTTATTTTATAATGGGGTAGCACCCATTGCTATCCAGTTATAACTGCATTACAAAATTTTCAGGAGTGTTTTTTATTACTTTTTTAAGTGGATTCTGGATGCTTTGAAATCAAGTTACCTTTTCCGGACTTATCGTTCCAAAACCTATATACTAATTCAGATTCTCCAAAATGCTCAATGGCCCGTTTAAAGGATTCTAGTTTAGAGAATACTCATATTTTAACAACGTTAAGATGTTTTTTAATTTTGATAAGTGTATATGAGACATTCAAAAGCCTTATAATGTGTCAAACAACCATATTATCAAAAGAGTATACCTGTATTGATAATACTTGATATGACTAGGTTTATCTCACTATCGTTATAAATCTGCATAATCCTGATGTGACCGCGTTTAGTTTTTAGACATATTATATAAATGTCAATTTAATTATTAACTGAGGTGAATTATTATGATAAATCCTTACTGTATTAAAAACAGGGCAATTGGCTCAGTCTATACAACCCATGGAGCTCAATCAACAATGCATGCAGTATATCATGCAATGCAGCATATGCCATACTATCAACATCCCGCTATACCTTATTATGAAACCATACAATATCATCCCTCTATAGGATATACACCTCAAAGTATATATCCTACTATTTTCACAACAATTCCACTTTATTAACCATCCTCTTGTTTTTAATTATTTTTAAACTGTACAGAAAAACTCCTCCCTCACTTTTTAAGGGGGGGGGTAGATGTTGACAAAAGAGGATCTGGACATGTCCCATTTTATTTTTTCTACTGTTTCATTAATTGGAATTGCCACAAAATTATCTAAACCTCTGTTCATTACTTCAACTTCAGTTTGGTTTGAATAAAATAAATACATTTATCTATTAAAGCCCTTACCCCTGAACTCTTCAATTGTAGTTACCCTCTCTATTCGCGCCTGTTTTCCAATTACTCCGTTTTGTAATCTAATTAAGACCATTGTAAGAATCAGAATCATAACTGATTAAGAGGTTTTGTTAAATGCCCAACATGATATTTCTCATCAAAGCTGATAACACTGAGAACTTGTTGAACATCGCTTCTTACTTCCTATCATTCTTCCACTTTGTCCACCTCATTTCAAAATAAAAAGAGAGACGCTTGTCCCTCTATAGCAAATACTTTTATACAAACAACCTAAATACCACCTTTTATTATTAACCCTAGAACTGCCATAACTATTGCGCTAATAACAATTCGTAAAATCCATGTGGTATTCAGACTGATTTTTTCTAATTGCTTATTGATTGTAGAAATATCTTTTTCATTTATAGTTGTACGAGTTTCCAAGTTACGAATATCTCGCATGATTTCTTTTTGCTCTGCTTTTAGGCTGTCGATTTTTGCATATACATCTTCCATACATTCACATCCTGTTCTAAAAAAATAATACAACAATCTTTATATATTATGAGACAACCCTATTCAGTGTGAATTTGTAAAAGATATTTCTTTACCTAAGCCGTAATTAATACAAAATAAAAAAGACCGACATATTAAATTGCTCCTCTTTGGTTTATTCGTTTTCGATTGACCGACTTTTGTGCCACTAATTGTTCCTCAAGTAGTTTAAGTCTTGCTCCAATTTCTGCTTTTACCCTTTCTAATTCTTCTCTTGTAGTCGCAAAATATATCGCTTTTATTGATTTTTTCATTTGATGATTAATTGCTTGCAACTCTCCCACCCATACCAAACCTTAGCTTGAGAGGTATGGGGTCACCATATCAAAAAAAGAAAATTGTACGTTTAGACACAAAAATGACATATTTAGATTAGTTTGTATATTTAAGGAGATGTGCGAGACAGGTGTAAATTTAGGGGGATCCAATATTTTTCATTCAAATATGATAGAATGGAAATATATCCAAAACGGGGGAAAACAAATGAACTCAAACACGAAACAGTTTATTTATGATATCCAGCAAAGAAAGAACAATTATATAGAAAATGTATTAATAGCAATACAACACCCTAAAAAAGAGCAATCTGAACAGGTCATTCAAAATATAGTAGAGAAGATGGATATGATGATTAGTCTAGTTACTACGTACATGAGGATTGAAACGGGATCTACGGAAGAATTAAAAGAACTGCAGAAAGAAATTATTCATGCTCAAGCATATATCCAAAAACGAAAATTTGAAGAAACACAGAGATAAAACCCTGTGTTTTTATTTGGTCGTCTATGAAACCAATTTGTTATAAATCAAATTAGATGTAATTTGATCATTGTTTTGGCATAATCCATACAATTTGTTGAATGCGTACAATATATGGTACTGTATCTTCAATAAGCAAATGATCTGGTTTCACATCCTTTAACTCTCCCCTTACATTGCCTCTTACAGTTTCAATAACCACATGTTTACCAATTATCGATTGTAATGTCTGATATACGTAGGGATTAGGTACACTTACCATATTTTGTTCACTCAAGTCATTTCCCTCTAAATAACTCATTCTATAAGACTCCTTTCTAACTTACATTCTTTCTCTTAATATATGATGTAAATCTTTTAAATATGCTAGAAGGATAATTCATTATAGGAACGAAACTAACATTTTAATAAGGTTCCTTTTGCTAGTTAATAGGTGATGATATAAGAACAACCTGAATGTACATTCAGGTTGTTCTTTTCAAAATATGTGTTATTTTAAATATGCCCTTTATTAGCATACTGCTCATACTTTTTTTGAGATTCTTTCGTAATACGTGCGTTAAGTAAAATCGCTACCAACAAAAACACTCCATATTCCCCCCCTGTAGCTCCTATGATAATTACACTACTACAAACAAGTACAATTAATAGGAGCAACGAAACTAAAGAAATCCGTTCATAGTTCTTTGACATCTTCTCGTATTTTATGCGTTGTTTCCTTGCATACATCTAAATTCCTCCTTAAAATTATCAATTTTCCTATAAAATAAATCTCGCCCTTAAAAAGAAAACAATCTATCGGTTCAAATAATTAGTTTTTTTAAGCAACTAATTTATATAACATAAAAAGAAATCCTACCAATATTAAGCTTACCACTATGATAATCCCGACCCTCTCCTTCCTTTTAACCCCAATACATTAGATGAAAGTTATGTATATCCCATATTAGCTGCAGCAAACAAAAAGGATCATCCCTTTTCGTAAAGGATCATCCTTTTCTTCATTCAACAATTTTTAGGTATTCTTGATTAATTAAAATAACAGCCGGTCCATCTACAACAATTCCACCAACTTCAATTTTTTCATAAGACTCAATCTTAATAGAAGTAATCCCTTTCCGCTTCTTTAACTCGTTACTTAATTCTTGCGTTGGCATGCGTTTCATATCTTCACTCCTTCTTATTGTTTCATTTCATCTTATTATGTTAAATAAATTGTAAAAATGGGTTCTAGTTCTAGAAATCCCATCAATTTGTATCGTTGACCATATATTTAGATGTTACCAACTCGCGTATCTCTTTTATGAAAAGAAGATAAACAATTACTATTCACTGTCTCAGTAAATGTAGAAAATTCTTAAAGATAGAGATGAGATTGATTATTTTTTCTTCTAGAAATAATGACTTAGATATATATACCTAAAACAATGAAAGCCCTACCTCTCTTTCATCCTTACGGCTCCTTGTCCGTGCCAGTGTGAATCAGGATTGCAAAAATCAAGTGACTATTTGATCGAGTTATTTGATGAAACTTCGAACGTTCGTAAAAGAAATGTAAAAATAAAAATGGATTAGATTGAAGTAATAACAAAAGAGGTTCCTACTCTAAAAGTGAGTTGAAGAAGTTGAATGTCTTTGAAATGATTTACTTTTAATAATAATCATATTCCCGAAAAATTCAGGATATTTTCGGGGGATGTAATACATTATCTATAATGAACCTTAACAGAAACTTTTTAATTGATTTTCAGTGATCCCTTTAATTAAACCCAGTTCACTAATCAAAAATTCATGTGCGTTATCCAACATTTTTTTTTCGCTTGTATTCAGTGCCTTTTCTTTCTTCATACGCATTAAATCACGTACAACTTCAGCACCTTCTTGTATTTCACCCGTTTTTATTTTGTCCGTGTTCACTTTATACCTTTGTTTCCACGGCAATAATTTATCTGATTCTCCATGCTGAAAAATGTGTATAATGTGTTTTAATGCAAGTATATCAGTAACTGGGCGTATACTCGAACTTAATATTTTACCCATAGGAATCATGACTTGCATATTACTGATTGACATTTTTATAACAAAATACTGTTGTTTTTTCCCTGAGAATTCTTTTTCTTCTATGGCTTCAATTATACCTGCTCCGTGCATTGGATAAACAATGTTATCGCCAATTTGAAACATATAATCCACCTCCATATATGGTAACCTTCTTAACCTTAACATATATGTGTTTTTTTATCAAATATTTTATAATATCATAAAATTATTTTTAGTGTCAACTACTTTTTTCTTTAAAAATTAAATTAAATAAAAACACCCCCAAAACAATAGGGAGTGTGTCAGATTCTCAATAAAGGGACGGTCAATTTGCCCATATACATCCTAAAATATCGATTAATTAACATAGATCAGTTTTCCCTTGAAAACGACCAAATCGATCCCGTATTTTTTTCAATCTTGTGTGGTACTCCAAAATCTCAATTCTTGCTTTTTCAGCTAGGGGTGCAATGGGGCGTAAGTCTTTTAACCCCCAATAATCAACCACTACATCAAGTACTTGATCAAAATATTGTAGTGGTCCATAATTCGCTTCTTTTGCAATCACAGCCATTCTATTTTCAAAATCAGGCATGACGGCACCTGGCATTTTAAAATTCTTAATCACATTGGCAATATGATAGCAATAATTAGGTTCCAATTCCAAATGTGTTCGAATGACGTCTCGATAAAACGCATAATGAAGAGTTTCATCTTTTGCAAGACGGCGTAATAATGTAGCAAGATCTGGATCATGCTTACTTGCAACCTTAGCTACATTATTGTAAAACACCATCGTTGCAAGTTCTTGTAGGGTCGTATATGTCATTGCTTCGATTGGTGTGTGAAAATCAGGTTCAAATCCACCCTCAACGACTGACTTTCTTAATTCATGTAATCGTTTAGGGTCCACACTTCGAGTCAGTAGTAAATATGTCTCCAACAAATTCGAATGTTGATCTTCTTCTGAAGTCCAAGTATGAATAAAGTCCGTAATAACAGAAAGGGATCCTTTAAAAGTTGCAGATAAATACGTTGTAAACCATGGTAAATTTACTTCTGTTAATAAAGCTGTTTCAATAGCTGTAATTACACCAGAAGGAAGAGTAACTTGGCTTTCATCCCAAGGAACTCTTTTAAAGTCCATCCCCTTATCCCAAGGTAAAAACTCATGATACCCCCAGTCTATCTTTTGCGCTCTTATTTTATGTTGTTCATACAGTTCTTTTAAACGTGGTTCTAATCGGAAATCTAAATCATTGGTTAGCATATATAAGTGGCCCCTTTTCTTATCATAGATAGTCATCCTATTTTTACATTCATTTTTATCCTTAAAAATTTTCTACAAATAAATATTACTTTCCTTTTTTTAAGCCCAACATAATAAATTTGTAACAAAACTCCTTAAGAGCGCTATGTTTTTATATGATTTTTTCATATAAAAAGGGATACTTTAAAAATGTCAAACTTTCAGCCGAAATATATAAAGCCTGCTAAGCAGGATGTAGAGTTTATCAGGAAGACAATCAATGAAAAGGATTCGGATATTTTAATAGCTGAAATCGATAATGGTACAGTAGGTTTTTTACTTATTCAAGAACTAATCACACCATCCTATAAGTGTTTGGTTGAACATAAATACGCTTTTATTACTGATATAATTGTTGGAACCAAATATCAAAATCAAGGAATTGGTTCCGCTTTGTTATTAGAAGCAAAAAAATGGGCTGAAAATCGAAATTTAGATTACTTAGAGTTAAATGTACTATCTGAAAATATTGGCGCTATTACTTTATATGAAAAGCAAGGATTCAAAGATGTAAGACATACAATGCGCTATGAATTTTCATTGAAAAGGCATAAGGAGCATTAATGTGTTGAGAAACTATTTATTACAAGTGCGTTAGTACAATAAGGAGTATTAAAATAATCAAACTTTTTTATAAAAAACTCGTACCTAGCTATAAAAGAAACTCCATTTTGATCAATCTTTTTTCAAAATGGAGTTTTTCTATTTATTGTTAAATAAAGATTGATAGTATTTTATACACATTATCAACTTATTTAGACGTAAGATCCAATTTATTAGATTAAGCGCTTGAAAAACAAATACAGTTGATGAGATAGCCTTAAACGATAATTCCCAACAAGATTACTGTACATTAGCTATGATGAGTTAGACCTTATTTTTGGAAACAGTATACAGCTCCAAGGGAAGAGGCGATAAACATGCAGTCAACGGAAGCTCATATGAAGGAAAAACAACGTAGAGAAAAAATAGAAATAATATTTAGTCACAGGGTAAAAGGAGAGAGTTATTTTCATGGTTCATCCTATCAATGGAAAAACATTGTATACCAAAATTTTAATAAGATACAACAAAAAGAGTTGAAAATGGAACAACTCATTTTCGAAATGGAAAAAGAAGGGATTCTATTTGCGCAGCACCGTTCACTCATACACTATCCCGTCATTGATTTTATTAAATATATAGCTAAGGTTTATAAGGAAACCATTGAAATACAATAATCATGATTATATTTTTAAAATAAATAATCATATTCAAAGAAAACCTTTACAAAAAGTTTATTTTTGAACATTGTTAACAAAAAGCTCAAAAACTCATTCAAATATTTTTTATTCAAAATACTATTCGTTTTTGTTATAATAATAACCATAATGTATTATAGTCGTTTGTATATCTTCAGATTTTGTGAAATTTATTACACAAAAAGACAGCTCTTAATTAGAGTTGTCTTTTATTTTTTCTCGATATATATAATACTGTTCTGGTGCAAAAAAACCAGGATTCTTTCAGCTAGGGAAAAATTGGATTTTCCATAGGAAAGATGCTACTTTTTTCTCTCACATTCCTTCATTATTTTATAAAACGTATTTTTCTTTAGCTCTAACATTTCCGTAAATATAATAGCTATTATTTCCCCACTTCTCCATTTAGAATAAGTTTCTTCTATATTAATTATGATAATAGGTGGTTTTAAGGCTACTGTTGGTTCAACCTTACTTATTTTGCGGTCTATGACAACTACTCTGTCACTACCCCATTTAGTAAGAGAGAAGTTTTAGAGAAAGCTAAGAAGTACTATGATGAGCCAGGAAACTCAGCTCCAATACTATTCTTTCCTATATACGCTAAAGGCGATTTCCTTCCACAAGTAAATGGTGATATAAAACCATTAAGCAGGTTATTGAATCCGCTTTTATTTTTCGGAAAATATGATAAAATTGTATTTGGATAGAAGTCCAAAACATATTATTAAAAGTAAAGTGGTTCAAGTCGGAGGAAGGCACCTTAGGGTGTCTTTTCTTTATGAAAAAATCCCCACACAAGGTGCAGGGATTTTTATGCTACGAATATATAAAACTGACTATTTAATATATAGTGAAGTACGCCACGTATCTCTTGGATAGTTTATTGAAGTCTTTTGATATTCAAAAGTCCCTTCTTGATGATTTGATGCATCCCATTTATATTCCCAACCTACAATAGGATTACCACCAATTATTTGTGAACCAATATTTTTCACATCAAATCCATTCATTTTAGCAAAAGGAAACTGGCCATACCCTATTTCTTTTGTGTAAACATATAAGTAACTTCCCCCATGATCTTTAGTTGTACTAAAACTATTAGGAGTAATGTATTCAACCCCACCCAATTGTGACTCTACTTTCACTACACTTAAAGAAGTTAGAGGTGCCGCTGGTCCTGCAGATGCCTCCGATGCCATTCCTAAACCAACTACCGATGCCATTGCTAATGATGATATCCCTAATATAACTTTTTTAAACATATAAACATCCCCTTCTTTCTATATAGGTACAAGTTTGATATTAACAGAATTTTATAAGAATAACCCTTATTTTGAAAATGTTAACAAATTATACTTTTTTAGATATGTAATTTAGCATATTGATTGACATGTATGATAATATATCCGTTGCTTTCAAGATAAAAACTCGATAATAGGGGTAACTTTTGTTAAGTCAGACTTGTATAGTGATTCCCTTTATTTGAACGAATATATACCTTTTTCGCTTACAAACTTTATGTACAGGTTACTTAATAGAATTTTAATTTTTTTTTGCAACTTTTTTTGTTATTTTCAATTTTCTCTTATAATATAAGAGAAACCCTATAGAAAAGCCCTTTTTCAAATGTCTATTCTATAGGGTTTAATATCTATATTCTTTTTTATTTTTTCTTATTCATCTAAACTAGGATGGCTCCAGTACCTAATTGCTATCTTAGTTAATTCTTTTTCATTACCTGCCCCATGCCTGTATTTTTGTATTCCTTTATAATCAAAAGTTATTTTTAGAGCATTATTTCTCAAACTTGTATTTTCTGTTATCGGTGGCAATTTCCAAGAGAAATTGATTTGATTAATACCTCTATCAGAAGCTAAGTTATATAACATATTAGCCGTGTCATCTAAAATGCTATGTTTTATATCTGAGAATGTAACACCTTCCCTACTTTGTAAGGATAAATTAATTATTTGTTTATCCGCTTCTTTTGAATTCATATCCTTTTTAATTTCTAATTTAATAAGCCTTTTCTGTCCAATTACTTGATCTACAACACCTTTTATTCTATTTTCCAATATTTGCTGATTAGCTGTTAATGTTTGCTTTTCTTTTTTAGAATCGCTCTCTCCTTCATTCATAATGAGATTAATACTCATGACAGAGATCAGTATATAACCTATAACAGCTAAAGACATTTTCCATTTATGCAGGGAACGGAATCCTATAATTTTACGAAACCATATGCGTTTTATTGTAACAACTTGGATAGAAGGAATGGAGTGGATTAAATGTTCTATACCCTTAAAGTGTTGCATTGGTGTGAATATAAATGTACGATTTGTACCAATAAATTTCATGAGTGTTTTAAAAGCAAAATGTTCAATAGTTACCCTGTCAAACTCCGCTAGCTGGTAAGCTTGAACCCTTACAACATCTTCCTTTTCCTTATCATACTTGAATAAATGAATGTGCTCTTGGCTTACTGCAGCGTATCCATACTCAAATTTATCAACTTTAAAAATTGTTACAACAGATGAAGTTATATAACGTTCTTTTATTATTTTTTTCGCTTGTATTAATTTAATAATCCTCTTCATTACTCTAATAATCATTTTATTCTTTCCCTTAATTAAACTATTTTATTTTCAACTAGCATTTTTACATCTAGATATTCAATTTCAGATAACATTTTTACTATTTTATAAACCTTCAGTCTACTTCCATGCCTGGAAGTAGACATAGTACGTTTTTCCATATTTTGTTTCGTATTCCTCCGCAGGTATTACATCCACTTCTCCAACATGAGGTGGACGAACTGCAATTCCCTCTTCATTGACTACAGATTTCACCAAAGATACTAGGACAAGATTTGTTGATTTAAATTCTTCAGCCGTTTGCTCTTTAGGGAACCCTCTATCAATAAGAGACTGTCTTTGCTTTTCTGTAAGTTTAAGTGTTACAGGAATACCTTTCTTCATATCAGTACGCCCTTCTTGATGTCTTATCAATTCATTCCTTTCACCTGTATTATCCCCCCTTACTACGTCACTTTGTTCAAGGGAAATATTTTTCTCACTTTCATTCCCTTGTTCCGTTTTCTTTTGCTCAGATTGATTACCTTCTTTATTTTTTACTAATTGTTTTTCCGTACTTTGTTCACCGGATTTTATAATTTGTGACTCTGCTTTTTTTGAAGAAGATTCTTCAGCCTTTGCATTCATTAAAGCGAATGTAGATACTCCAATTACACACACTATCCCCAAAGCTGACAAGCGATACGATTTTTTATTAAACTTTTTAATCATTACAATTCTCCTTTTTAAATTATGTTTATTTCGACTTAAATTTGCTACTGTTGGTATTGGATAACAATTCGTACGTTGCTCCAATAAGGCGATAATGGTATGTCCATACTCCAAATTATCTTCTGAATTTACATATGTAAGAGCTAGTGCATCACATGCAATTTCCTGATCCTCTCTTATACACTTGCTAGCATACCAAATAATTGGATTAAACCAGTGCAGTATCACTAGATGATGCATAATCAGATTAATTCCCACATCTTTTCGTTTATAATGAGATAATTCATGATAAAAAATAAATCTTAATTGATTATCATTTAACGTATCGATATGTTTTTCTGTAAGTAAAATACAAGGTTTTCTTATCCCGACAAGTGTTGGACTGGGAAGCTTACCAGCAAAAATTAGCGGAATGTTTTTTTTAATTTTCATTTCATGCTTACAGCTATTAAAGATATCTATGATTCTTTTATCTGTTATAAGGGGCTGTTTTCGTATATAGAGAGATAGTTTTTTATTCACAACTAACGTTACTAAAATACAGCATAGAATTCCCAATAACCAGATATAGGAAATCGTTTCATAAACTGATATCGGTGACGTCTCATACTTAGGGCCATGATTCGTATCATCTGTAACATTAGTATTAGATTCTTGCGAATTGTGTACAGTAAAATCAGATGTTGTATTTACTGTACTATTCACTCCTTCTACCCCTTCTGGATTTTTCAGTAAAACGGAATGAATTGGTTTAATTTCTTTTGAAAGTAACGAATATATACTATAGGAACTATCTGGAGACCAAGGTGAAATTAATCGTATCATAAGGATAAACCAGATCAAATAGTGCCATCTTGCTGTCAATCGATTCCTTAGTACCACTTTCAAGCATAATAGTAAGATAATTAATATGCTTGCCATAACGGAAGTGTCTATAATCCACTCAAACGTTACTGGAAGGTAAATATTCCAAAATGCATACAGCATAATTATTTATCCTTCCTTTTATTAACTTCGCTTCTTTCATCCAAAATTTGTTTCAACTCCTGAATATCTTCAGAAGAGAGCTTATCTTCTTTTATAAAATTCACAAGTAAAGGCTTCAAAGCAACCCCATAAAACCGCTTTAGAAATGACTTTGTTTCCTCTTGTAAATAAGCATCTTGTGAAATTAAAGTTGTGTATGTATACATTCTTTTATTCTCTTGATTACAAGAAAGCGCATTTTTTTTTACTAATCTATTCATTAATGTTCGAATTGTTTTAGGACTCCAATCATTTTGTTCTTTAAGATGCTCCACCACCTCTTTTGCACTTAGTGGTGTTATTTGGGTCCAAAATACTTTCATGACTTCTAGTTCTGCCTCTGAAATTCTAGGTAACTTTTTCATAGATATATATCCCCTTTCTGACTACACGTGTAATCCATATGAATAAAGTATTACATATGTAATACTTATAAATCAACCTCTTAATTAAAAAGGATTAATTTAACAAAATGTAGATTATAAAAATCACCTTGTAAAAGGGGGCCCGCCACTCATCCATCAACTTAAGGATTGAGACTATTTTTGAAGTTAAAAGCACGTTACTATTCTCTTATGTTAATAAGAGAATAGTAACAAATTCCTCAATCCATGATGATACTCCTATTACTGCAGTAACTCTTGCATACATTCTTGTACAAGAGTTACTGCCTGACTCATAGTGCCACCACCACCAAATGCAGCTGTCACTCCCACCGCCTCAAAGATCTCCTGTTCTGAAGCTCCTTGATCTAGACATCCTTTAATGTGATAAATGATACAATATTCATCCTGAGAATAAAGGCTAATACCTAGAGCAATTAACTGTTTTTGTTTTTTGGATAAGGTGCCTTCTTTAAAGCATTCCTCTGTAAAGGAATTAAATTGTTCAGCTAGTTTAGGCATCTTCTCAGTAAATAAACCCAGACCATATTTATAATGAAGAAGTGAAGATTCAGTAGAATTTCTACCTTCAAATTCCATATTTAATCCAACTCCATTTCTCATATTTTTTAAACAAAAGTTAGTATGAACCTAATGGGAAGTGATTAAACATAAATGATATTTATTTCAAAGTGAGTGAAAGAGGAGAAAGGATTTAGAGGCACGATATAACAAAAAATTAACTAATAGTATTGTACACACGTATGGATAATCGATCGACTTCTGTAAAAGGATAACGTAAAAAGGAAGTGATGATATGGAAAAACAGAGTGTAGTCAATACATTAAATGCCTTTCTAAAAGGGCAGTACATGGGTATTCATGCCTATGAGCATTATATAGAGAAGCTAAAAGATCCAGAAATAAAAAAGGAATTTCAAAAAATACAACAAGATCACAAACAACATGCCTTAAAAGTAGCAGAAAGAATACAAAATCTTGGAGGAGTTCCGGTTGATAATGAAGGAATAGTTGGCTCTCTTCAAGGTTTGATAAGTCAATTTACAGTACCAGATACAACAGAAGGAACTGTAAGTAGCGCGTTAAAGGGCGAAGGTTATTATGGTGTTCAAATATCAGAAGAAATTGTACAAGGTGATTTAGATCCAGAAAGTCATATGTTAATACATGATATTTTAGATAAAGATAGGGAACATGTAAATGTATTAAAACAACTTATGTATTAACATTTTTAGTTACGCTGTATCATAATTAAAAGAAGATATTTAAAATAACTCCACATATTTTCACAAGACAGGAAAATACTAATACTTGTTTTAGTACTTTAATTCCAAAGTATTAAAGCAGTATTACTAACTGCGATACTAGGAGGACGTTACTATGAATATTCGTGAAGGATTAATTCCGACTACATTAGGTACAGCAGTTACAGCTGCGGGCTATGCTTTGAAGCAAACTCGTGGATCCAATAAGATGATTGCAAATACAGTATTTGGATTTGGTTTAGCTCACGTTGTTTTAGGTGTAATTGATCTTGTGGAACATCGTCGTTAGAAGAAAGGGCAAGCACATTTTGATGCTTGCCTTTTTAATATCTTCAGTATGTATTATTTTTTTGATTTATTAAAGTAATTCATAAATGAAGAACTATGAAAAGGCGGTTACATGCTCAATATGTATACAAGAAGGATTTTGTTATCCAGGCTAAAGGAATGGGCTCATGCCTATCAAAAATTACCGACTGCCAAAGAAATATTAAAAGATCCTAATATGCCTGCCTTATCCACATATGTAAGGTATTTTGGCAGTTGGAATGAGTCCCTAAGGCAAGCTGGTTTCCAACCAAGAAAAAAGGCAGATAAAATATAAAAAATAAACAAAGCAGTCAGTTCAATAAACTGTCTGCTTTGTCCACTTGTTATGAAACGTTAGCCATTTATATGAGCTTTTTAACGGCTCATATGTAGTATGAACGTACTGCTGTATATTATGCAAAATAGAAGAAGCAAGCCGTTTTAGGAAAGGTTAATTTCTGTAATATAAAGAAGCCCTTGTAGAAATAAAAATAATAAATTCAGTATGTATTAGATATTTTGTGTATGAAACCATTGTTAATTTCTAATGATAAGATTGAATCCTAGCAACTAACATGATAGCTAATATGATGCAAAAAGTACCCATATTAAGTATTACAGTACAGATAACCGTAATATCATCCAGTCTTATGGCAGTACTAAACAATAAAAACATTAAAATATTTGTCAAAGTTTATATTATGGCATTTGAATGTAATTATGTTGAATTATGGGCTATCACTTTAAATGAAGATGAAAGCTAACGATTCAAGCAGGAATAATACATAGTATTCCTGTACATAGTTTTAAAAGTTGAGACAGAAGGAGGTGTTATATCCATGAGAACTATACAGCGAATTGCCTTAGCTTTAGTTATTATTGGTGCTATTAATTGGGGGCTAATTGGTTTCTTTAAGTTTGATTTAGTAGGAACAATATTTGGTGGACAGAATGCCTTTTTAGCAAGAGTAATCTTTGCTCTTGTTGGACTAAGTGGATTAATGTGCTTAACACAGTTGTTTCAACCGATGAAAGATGCGAATCAAGAGATGAATCGTAAAGAATATGGAAAACCTAATTATAGTACTGAATTTGGTGAGGAAACACATATAACAAATTTAAACAGAACTTCTACGGACGTTTATAAGAATAACCATAATACATTAGATGAAGATTAATACAATAAAAAAGCCAAAGCCATGTATACCACATGGCTTTGACTTTTTTATTTTGGATAATTCATGGGAGTACCTGCTTACTTACTAATAGGAGTAAAGTAGCAATTCTTATAAGATAGATGTTACGTTGCTTCTCTATGTTCTTTCATTATTTTATAAAGTGTGTTTTTCTTTAGTTCTAACTTTTCCATAAAGATAACAGCTGTTATTTCTCCACTCTTCCAATTCGAATGAGTTTCTTCTAAAAATATAGCTGCATTTTATTCTGGTAAGTAATCTAGTAATTTAATTAAATCTTTTACGAATCCAGGGCTAGCTAATTTTAATAAAGCGGGTACTTCTTTAAAATGATTTTTAAGGCCAGCATCGACTTTCTTGGAGTAATCTTTTTCATTTCCTACCAATAAATCGACTATATCAATTTTTAACTGTTTACTTACTTTCCCCCATAAAAATTCAGATTCTTGAAAATGCTTATTTATGAATATTTTAACTTGATTAATAAAAGGGTCATTTTTTTGTTGTACAGCATCTTGTAATTGTCTCATAGACATATCTTCAGCTTTAATTCCTTGGTTTACAGTTACATAATTTGTATTTTCAGCGGCACTTACACTCGTCCCCAAAACACCAAGACCACTAAAACCGATAGCACTCGCTAATGCAATCCCTGTTAATTTTTTTATGTCTAAATTATGATTAAATCGTTTCATATTTTTAATCCCCCTTAAATAATTATGGTACACAAATAATATACAATTATTTGTAGTAGACAAGGGTGTTTTTCATATAATTGCAAATCATTATATTTTTGCGAACGATACGCATTACAATCACATTAGCATCAATACAAAAAAATGTAAATTGATAATATTTATGCAGAAAATTACCAATATTTAATATGAAAACTTTTTACTATAGCTATAGGAGAATATGATTTTATTCTGTTATGAAGTCTTGTTTTATAGCATAAAGAGCAATAATTAGATTAGAAAGTCTACGATGTATTTAAGAATATAACATTTTTACATAGTAAACTTTATGATATATGGTGAACCCTTATATAGGATTTTTAATCAAACTTTTTACCAACGGTACAACTTACTTTTAAAATCACACTAATATAAATTAAAAGCGAACTGTATAAAAAAGGAAAAACATTTTAAGGAGTTGATGTTTAAAGGACTAAATAAAAAACTTTGCGATATTTTTCGCAAAGTTTTTGTAATAATACGTATTACAATAGTAATTTTCGTATTTCTTCTGTACTTAGACCTGTGAATTTTGCAATGTCTTCTAATGGCATACCATTTTTATGCATACCACGAATTAATTGAATTTTCCCTTTCTCAATACCTTTTTCAATGCCTTCCTCTAAGCCCTCTTCTCGAGCATGTGCTAACTTAGCTTGCTCATCTAGAAGTAACTTTTCACGAGCTTCATAAGCTGTTCGGAAAGAAGAGTCATGGCTCATATTTTCCCACTTATTCATCGCTTTTTGTAAAATTGGATCTTGATTCATTGCAATCTCCTCCAATGTTTGAGTTAAATGTTCATCTTCATGTGCTGGTAATAGTAACATCCAGCGAACAAATGCATTTTCCCATGGATTTACTTTTTCTTCACGCCATTGTTTGACCAATTTTGAAATTTCTACAAAATGAATTTCAATATCATCGCTTAGTATCTGTTGCTTTTGGGGATTCCATAATTGTCCTATGGTGTGAAATGAATCATCCTGGGAGAATAATATAAAATCTAATAAGTTAATGGTAATTGTTTTCCGTAGTGAACGATACGGCATCCCTTCTTGCATTTGGGATGTATAGAGTTTACTCCAGTAATATAAAGAGCGTTTGACCATATCATGTGTGTTCCGTAATTGAATCTCGATATTAACTTGTGTTCCGTTATCTAGTGTTGCTAATAAGTCTAATATGGATAACTTATCATCTTCATAAGATTTATGAAGATGTGGATCTTCTAGTTGTAGAGATACAATAGGTACATCTAAAGATTCTTCTAGGATAGCGTTTAGAAATCCAGTTAAAATCTCTTCGTTTCCCTTCGTTCCGAATAACTGTTTAAAAGCGAAATCAATACGTAAATTTACTAATTTTGTGGACATGGGTTTCCTCTCCCTGTCTTTCTATTCTTCTTACTATTTTATAATATAATTCTTTATATAAGCAAATTCATCTTTTTCAGTTTATTTATTTTTTCGTATGTATCGGTAAAGCGTAGCCTGACTAATACCTGTCATGTTTACAATTTCTTGTATGCTATATTCTTTAGAATCATATAACTTTAATGCCCTTTGAATGAAGCTATCCTTAACACGAGGACGTCCACCGACTCTCCCCCTTGCTCTTGCACTTTCAAGTCCCTCTTGTGTACGTTGAGAAATTAAGTCTCTTTCAAACTGGCTGAATGCTTGAAATACTGTTAACATTAATTTTCCTTGAGGTGTATTAGTATCAAATTGCTCTTTGATACTAATTAGCTTAACTCCCTTATTCTCAAAAAAATCAACAAGTTCAATTAAATCTTTGGTACTTCTTCCTAATCTAGAAAAGCTTTCAACAACTAATGTATCACCTGGTCTAATTTTATCTTTTAATCGAGTAAGCTCTGGACGATCACTTTTCGTACCTGTTACTTTTTCAGTTAAAATTTCAGTACAGTTATAATTTTGAAGCATGTCTAGTTGACGAATCAAATCTTGTTGTTGAGTACTTACCCTTGCGTAGCCATAAATGTATGAATTCATGAAATCACCTAACCTTTACAAGATAATTTTATCATAAAGGGGAGTTAAAGTTAATATGATTTTGACAATAGTTTTGATAACGTAGTTAAGCGATTTGCAAAGATTAAATTTTGTTCATTTCACAATTATCAAAAACCATTGTTTTTGAAACACCTATAAATAATAAATCTAATAATTATGTACTTTGTAATAGGTAAGAGTTTATGATAAAAATAGGGAATATCCCCAAAAAACACACGAGGGGCGTTGATTAAGATTTTTTTTAAAGACTTTAACTACAAAAATGAAGGTGATTATTTATATCCAGTTGAGTATTATCAATTTCGCCAAGCAAGCACACATAATACATTCAAAGTTGAACTATTATGTTTTGATGATCGTTATGATTTCCATTTAACAATTGATAATGAAGCTATCCCTTCAAAGTATAGACTTGTAACAAGCATCTCCTTTGAAATTTATGAAGAATTTGGATTTGAGCCTTATGATTTTAGTTCTAAACACGCTACTCTACAAAGGGCAATTGATATGGCAAGTGCAATTGCAAAGAAATATTGTGAAAATTCAATTAATCAATAATAAGTAAAGACCGGGATATTATATCCGGTCTTTTTTGTATTTGCTGTATGTTAAGGTGATTTTTCTGTTAAATTATCACAATTATTAATGCGTCTTTTAAATTTGAGGTTAAGGACTCAAATTTAAAAGAAAAAGAGAACCCAAATGGATTCTCTTTTCTTGGCATATTTACAACATGGAGAATACTGAGACAACTCTTTCAAAACTTTATTAGGGGAAAGTTTTAAAAAATGCTCTTATAACAATACTTACATAAATGTAATATATAGTAAATTGATACAATCAAGACTGACTATTCTTAATTTTTAAAAAACTAAACCCTCGCCATACTAATGTGGTTAGATATCCAGTACTTCATGAAACATTAATAGAAATTGAAATTACTCTTCTTCTATCTCGTATTCATTAAGATATTAATAATTGGATGTATCTGTTCATGAATATGGTAATCTGATTAAGATTCTCACTACACAAGTCCTACCCACCATAAATTAGTGAAAAAGAGGAAACTGTTGGGATAAATCACCACAAGAATCGTTTTTGGACTATCTGAAAGATAAAGCATATATAAAACCTTACGAGTGTTTTACTGAGTTGAAACAAGAGATAAAGAAATATATGACATACCTTAATCATTATAGATATCACTGGAATTAAAAAGGATTGGAGATGCTACAATAAATTGCACACTAAGTTAAAAGAAAAAGGTGATTCAGTTTATGAGTAGAAAAGTCTATAATCGTCAATTTAAATTGGCTGTAGTCCAATTACTATTGGAAGAGAATATGTTTGTGAAAGAGGTTTCAAAAGAATTATCTATCCATTCGAATGCTCTTTATCATTGGATAAGTGAATATGGAGAAAGTGCGTTACCATTGGGAATTTGTTTTACCCACATTTTCAATAGAGTAGCAATTGGCATTCGTAGTTCTTTAGCAATCGCATCATAGCTCCGTCCATCATTTTTATACAAATGTACAGCTTTCAATTTAAATGTCTCTGCATATTTTTGAAATGTTGTTCTTTTTTTGCCATTAAAATATCCCTTCAAGTATAGTGTAACATTCCACATTAAGAATGTAGTCTTTTTACACTATCTACTTAAAAGGGATAATACCAACTAATATTACCTTACTTGCACCAGCTTTAAGCAATAAATTTCTCGCGGTTTCAAATGATAACTTTTAGTATGTACATTATAATTATTTTTTATGAAAACCTTGTGTAATTCGATCTAATATAATTGCAATTACTACAATAGCAAGGCCTGCTTCAAAGCCCATACCTATATTAACTTGTGTAACCGACCGATAAACGTCTACGCCAAGACCTGGTGCACCGACAAGAGATGCAGTGACAACCATTGATAGAGAAAGCATAATACTCTGATTTACACCAGCCATGATTGTTCCAGTTGCAAGTGGAAGCTGTACTTTGAATAGTTTCTGTGACGATGTTGAACCAAAGGCATTAGCTGCTTCAATTAAATCTTCTGGTACTTGCCTAATCCCTAACTCAGTAAAGCGAATAGTAGGTGGCATTGCAAAAATAACAGATGCAATAATACCTGGTACTACTCCAACACCAAAGAATGTAATTGCCGGAATAAGATAAACAAATGCAGGCATTGTTTGCATAAAATCAAGAGTTGGTTTTAAAAATTTGGAAAACCTTTCGTTCTGAGATGCCAAAATCCCAATTGGTATACCTATAATGATAGAGATAATAACAGACGTCAAGACAAGCGCTAGTGTTTGCATGGTCTGTTCCCAATAGTTAACGTTAAGGATAAACAGAAATCCAATTAAAGAAAATACTATAAGTGAAATTTTACGGGAGGTGTACCAAACTAATAGGCATGTGATTGTAATAAAAATAATGGCTGGGATAAATATTAATAGATTTGTTAATAAATCAACAAATCCTCCGATAATAAAAGAAAATCCTTTGAAAAACCCTTCGAAATGCTGATACAAACTTGTAACAAGTGTATCAACCCATTCTCCTAAAGGAATACGTGGAATACTATTCATTATCATTCACCTCTTCCTCTACATTTCCTGCTAAAGCTTGAATAATACTTTCACGCTTTATTATCCCTCGTAATCTATGTTTATCATCTAGAACAGGAAGAGGTAACTTTGCCTTAACCATTTTTATATACATTTCTTCTAATAGAGTATCTAAATAAACAGGAGGAATGTCTGTTACTAATAAATCCGCTATCGGAACCTGTCTTTTAACAGCTTTACTAGCATTATCAGCAGTTAAGACACCTAAAAACTCATGTTTCTTATTCACTACATATACGCTAGAAACACTAGCATTTTTCATGATTTGGAGTGCAACACGTGGACCGCGATCAATTAATAAGGTTTCCGGTCTTTTCATAATGGATTCAGAGGTTAAAACTTTTCCTAAATTTACATCAGCAACAAATTGCTCTACAAATTCATTTGCAGGGCTCACCATAATTTCTTCTGGTGTTCCAATTTGAACAATTTCTCCGTCTTTCATTAAAGCAATACGATCACCAATTCGGAGTGCTTCATCTAGATCGTGTGTAATAAAAATAATCGTTTTTTTCATTTTATCTTGCAGTTCTAATAATTCATTTTGCATTTCTTTTCGAATAATCGGATCTAAAGCACTAAATGATTCATCCATCAGTAGGACATCTGGATTATTTGTTAGTGCTCTTGCGATACCAACACGCTGCTGCATACCACCGCTAAGTTGTTCCGGATAACTATCTTTATTGTTTTCTAGACCTACTAATTTTAGAGATTCTAACGCTTTTGTTTCTCGTTCTTCTTTTGATACTTTTTGTATTTCTAAACCATATGCAACATTTTGTAAAACCGTTCGATGAGGGAATAAGGCGAATTTTTGAAATACCATACTCATTTTGTTTCTTCTTACTTTTCGAAGAGATTCTTTTCCCATTGTTGCGATATCTTCACCATCAATATATATATGGCCAGAAGTCGGTTTGATTAACTGATTTAACATACGAACAAGTGTAGATTTCCCACTACCGGATAATCCCATAATGACAAATATTTCACCAGCATAAACATCGAATTTTGCCTGGTTCACGCCAATATTCATACCAGTTTCTTTTAATATAGCAGCTTTGCTTTTTCCCTCTTTTAGTAAAGCGATTCCTTTAGAAGGATTCTTTCCAAATACTTTCGTAACGTTTTCAACACGTAATTTCGTTTCTTTCATTCTTTCACTCCTTTTCTTTGACTCTAAACAAATACTGTAACTATTTCTAAACCAAATAGTACATTACAATAGTTCATCAAAGACTTTTTTTTATTTTTTTGTTAAGCTATTAATAGTTAGTTTATATTATTCATAGTTATAATTATAAAATATTTATTTATAATTATAAAGTATTTAGCTTTACTGAAATAATTTTCTACGTTAGTTAAAGAAGAAATATCTAATCATAGAGACTAGGAGGAGCTTGATGAAGAAAAAAATATGGCTTCTGTGCATACTATTATTAATTAGCATAATTACTACTTCTTGTAGTGGCGCGAACAGTAATGCAAAGGGAAAAATTAAAATTGGTGTAACGAGTTGGAAAGAAAACATAGCTACCGCAAATATGTGGAAAGTATTACTTGAGGAAAAAGGTTATAAAGTTGAATTGTTATATTTAGAAAAGGCAGCCGTTTGGACCGGGGTAGCACGAGGAGATGTGGACGCCAACTTAGAGGTCTGGCTACCAATTACTGATAAGCCATTATATGAAAAATATAAGGATGATGTTGTAATAAAGTCAGCGTGGTATAAAGGTACTGGTCTTGGTTTAGTTGTTCCTTCATACATGACAGATATCAATAGTATTGAGGATTTGAATGCGAATAAGGATAAATTTAACAATAAAATCATTGGTATTGAACCTGGCAGCAGTTTAATGGGCTTAACAGATAAAGCGATACACAAATATGGGATAGAGCTAAATCTTGTTCAATCTTCAGAAGCCGCTATGATGAGTGAATTAAAAAAAGCATATAATCAAAAGAAACCCATTGCAGTAACATTATGGAATCCACATTGGGCTTTTTCAGAGTTTGATCTTAAATATTTAAAAGATCCTAAAAAGGTGTATGGAGAAAAAGATGATATTTATTACTCTGTTCGTAAAGGATTTGAAAAAGATTATCCAGAGCTTATAAAGTATTTTGATAACTGGAACATGACCGATGAGCAACTCGGAACGTTGATGACCATGATTAATGAATCGAATGACCCTGAACAGGCCGCTGAAAAATGGATAAAAAAGAATAAAAAATTAGTAGATACATGGATGAAAAAGTAACCATTTATGGGGTACGGCAACCATTCCTTCTTTTTGGAGCCACTCGTAAATACAAAGAAAGAGAAGTGATGTTTTCATATAATCATTTCTCTTTCTTTTTATTATATTCAAGTGGAAACATTATCAACCGGATGTTATTTTATTAACCGTGAGATGGTACCTACGGTACAACCTCAGTTTTCGTGATTTAGTCGAAATGATGGAAGAACGCGGGCTATCCCTGGCTCATACAACTATCATGCGATGGGTTCATCAATATGGTCCCGAATTAGATAAGCGAGTACGACGTCATCTTAAGTCAACCAATGATTCTTGGCGAGTCGATGAGACGTATGTGAAAGTCAAAGGTCAATGGATGTACCTATATCGTGCTGTTGATTCAAAAGGATATACAATTGATTTTCATTTAAGTAAAACAAGAGATCATAGGGCTGCAAAGCGTTTTTTCAAGAAAGCTTTGCAGTCTTTTCATGTTTCAAAGCCCCGTGTGATTACAGTGGACAAAAACCCGGCCTTTCCTATAGCGATTGAAGAGTTGAAGACAGAGAAAAAGATGCCTGTGGGCATCCAAATAAGGCAGGTAAAATACCTTAATAACATTGTAGAGCAAGATCATCGTTTTATTAAAAAGAGAGTTCGTTCAATGCTAGGATTGAACTCTTTTCGTACAGCTAAATCTATTCTTTTAGGAATAGAAGCGATGCATATCATTAAAAAAGGCCAACTTATTTTACGGGACAAGTCTGTCCAAAATGAAGTGAAGTTTATTCATCAACTATTCGGAATGGCTGCATAAGAATAGATTCCATTAGGAATCTATATACCTCTTTCAAATAAATACAACCTTTGCACCAGAACCCACTTTTCTATCACTATCCCCTGCTAATATAATAGAAGATTTATTTAAATGATATTATGATGAAGGGATAGCTATTAAGCTATCCCTCCTCTGCGTTTATTATTGTTACTTAATTAGAGAATCCCATTGATATTAGTGACAAAAATGTGATGTGATTTGCAATGTTTGCACCTCAAAAGGGAACCCGCTAGTACGTAACTGCCCTCTTTTTATTACTGATTTCTTTTAGAATATTTCAAAGGATTCTATTTCTCTCTCATTTGATTATTCTGACATTTTTTGAACTTCTTGTTTTACCTGTTTTTCTTGTATTGATACCTGATTATTATCAGATGTCATTTTATATCCAAAATAAATTACAAAAAACAACAAAATAATTATCCAAATACATATAAACACTTTATAAGAATTTTTCACTTTATATACCTCAATCACTCTATTTAAATCCATCTCGAGATTAATTTTTTAATGCTGTTTATAATTACCAATCTCTTCATTTATTTCGATACACTCAAATGCAAAAGTAGCTGTGCAGCAATTAGACTGAACCTTAAATATGTACTAAATTATGTGGGGAAGGAAGTACATTTTATATAATCTCATTACCTAAAAACCCCTATATAGTTGGTATTCTTCTTCTTTTAAGACAGAAAGGATTTTTAATATAATGTATGAAGTTCTAACTCAGACTTCTTACTACACACACTCTTACGCACATAGAAATAACGCTTTTAGTATATGATTTGTAACGAAAAATAAATAACAAGAAAACAAAATGAAACAAAAGTCACATAAAGTAATATTTTTGTAACATCAATGTAACATATAATTTTTTAACATACAATAGTTTTTTTACAGTATTTTTTATAAGCATATACTCATTGAACATCTGCCTTCCTTACAATATATCCCCAGATACTTTAAATACCGTTGCTATCCCTTCGATGTATTTTTCAGGCTAGATACAGTTTTTTATTTACTACTATTCTTAAAACTACATTGGTTTGAGAGCTTTCTTTTCAACCTCTCATATTTGCAACATTGTCTTCTTCATATGTCACTTATTACATAATTCCTCTAAAAATATGTGTATCCTATGCTCTCTTATAGTATCTATGCACTACAACTCAATAAATAAGCACACCCTCTTCAATAGTAATCTCAAGATTCGTTCCGCTTTCATTTTCGTGCACTCTACTTTCACACAAAGGAGAATTGACAAATAAATAAGTGCTAATATAAGAAATATATATAATGCCATACTTCATCAATATTGTATGCTTGCTTGTTTCTTTCATCTTTCACAACAAATTCTATATGATAATAGGTGCACTTCTTCTATTCATGAAGTTTTTGATGTACCATTATGACTCTGTCAAAACAGTCACTTCTTTTTTTTATTTTTTCTTTCTCAAATAGTTCTGATTTTCCCATTGATTCTTTTACCATAAATGTATAACCGCCATAAGATTGTTTGGATTGTAGAGGTAAATCTTTATTTTCGATGACGGATTGTATATCAAATCGTTTTACACCAAAAAGTATACCTACTTCTGTTTCATCCATCATAGCTAAACAACACAGTGATACTGTCGCTCGTCTCTTTACTTTGGTTGCACAAGTCATCAGTGTATGAGCTAACTGAGCGGGACTAAGTTTTCTTCCAACTTCTGTACTAATAGGAACTGCACCTATAGCTGTAGTTCACTTACTTCCCTTAAACCGAATAAAAGCAAACGACTCTGTAAATGGATCTAGTCCATATTTTCTGCATACAAAATGATAATATTGCCGCTTTTCTTCCTCTGCTAGCTGTGATAAATCACTATTTATTGCCAATCTACCTAATATAATTTGTATTTCCTCAACCACTGTTGGTCTTTCCTTCGTACTAGGTATAAAAGAGCGTTCTAATATATTCGGAAACGTATTGAGTTCTTGCTTTTGTTTCTTATAATAAGTGACAATTTTTCACTTTGAGCTGACCTTACATAAGGCGTGTCTTACTTGAGACAGAGTAACTTTGACTCCTTTGTTTAAAAGATAACTGTACAGCTTTCGATACCCCATTCACCCTTTTAAAAGTTTAAATTGCATGACAATATAAGCCACTGTCTTTTTACGTCTTTTCTTATTTTCAGTAGGCTTACGATGAATAAAATCTATGTATATATAAAATAACCTTATATTTATTATGAGGAGCATTTATGGTTGCTGTTGCAAAGTTAAAAAAGCATACTCAGATTAATAAATGAATAATATTTCAAGTAATTGTTTTGGTGTATTTCATGCTGAAAAGCAGGAGCTTGATTAAAGATTTCTTCTCTGTTTTTATAGGCTCAAGTGCAAGGAACGGAGAAATTTATCGACATGAGGCATTACAATTGGCAAAAGGAAAATTTGTATGTTATCTGAGTGACGATGATTCATGGTTTCCTGATCACTTACAATACATGGAGCAAGCTTTATCCAAAGCAGATTTTGTACATAGCCGCTATATGGCTATTGTGAATAAGTAACAAATGATGGCCATTCAGGGATCATTGGAGGAACTTGAGACTCGCGATCGTATGTTGAAAGAGTCATATAAATTTTAGTCCTACGATTGCTGGACACCGCATAGATACCTACCATCGTCTTCTTGAAGGATGGAGCCCTGGACCAGAGGATGTGTGGAGTGATCTTAATATGTGGCGAAAATTTCTAAAGCTAGATAATATAACTTTTCATTCAATACCAGCTGTAACTGCTCTTATTCTTCCTTCTCCCTTTAGAACTAACATGACATTACAAGAAAGAGAAGCAGAAACGGCATTTTGGGCAAAACAAATTCGTTGCCAATCTTTTCGTTCTACTATTCAAGATACATTTTTTACACTCTAATTCTAGATGGTCCTGCTGCAAAGATGCCTAAAATGTAGAAAGAATTGGATGAAGGGATTATAAATAAAAAGTCGATTTCCTGTACGTTAAGAAATCGATTTTTTAATGAGTATTTTATGTCTTGATTAGAAACGAGCTTAATTAAATAAGTCCTGTGTACTTCTTGTAATACGTGCTAATTCAGTAACTACAATTACATCACCTTCACGCAGATTCTCTAACATGCGTAATAACTCTGGTCCGTCTGTTGTAGCTCCACTAACTTTTTTTTCAAACACATAATCACATCCATAATCACTCAATTGTTTGAGTTACCTTGCTAAGTTCTGATCTTGTGTTGGTACACGAGCATATCCGAGAATCATTCCGTTTCTCCCCTTTTGTCCGTTTAAGTGTCCATAAATTAACTATAGCTTAATAACAGCATTTAATTTCCGTACATGTAAACCGAACAAATAGGTTGTTGGAAAATAAGGGTTCTAAATATGTCTAATTTGTGAACAAACATAATTCAAAATAAGTACACCCATATCGGACGTTTTATCCTCTATTTTCGTTCGCTGTGTTCGTTTGTTTTGTTAGACCTTAAACCGAATCGCAACTATATTCTTCATATTTAGTAAGTAGCAATTTAGAAAACCTATAAATAAAAAAAAGAGTGCTGTAAAGAAGCACACTCATTCAAAGGACTTTACCAATCCTTACGCTTATCACAATCACAGTCACGATCATGATTACGTCTGCGACGACATTCATCACAATCACAGTCGCGGTCACGTCTACAACGACGGTCATCACAATCTCTATGTCTGCGTCTGCAAAACATTAAATCATCCCAAAATCTATTACAATCTCTGCAATGTCTGAAATTACAATTACATCCCATAAATATGATTACCTCCTCTTAACTTTAAGATTCATCATATTCTATGCTTAAAAACAAAAGCAGCTTGTTTACTAGTCTACTTTCTGCATTTTAAAGTAATAATATTATTATCTAATCTTTAAGTTTCAAATCTATTTCATCCCTTAATAACAAATAAGACGCTAAACCAATATAACGGCAGCGCCTACGATAATTGCTATTGGTTTAATCATTACTATGGTAGTAATCCTAATTCACGTTGAATCCCAGATAACGTATGTCCATACGCATAACCTACAATACGAATACCTGGAGCGTATCTATGCTCTAAGTCTTCATTGTAAGTTTTCTTGTAATACTCTAATTTTAAAGTAATATTGTGTTTATCATTAATTATTAACTCATCAACTAGGGAATTCGTCCATTTCGATCTGTACAGCTACATAGTTAGCATCTGCATTTGCAGCCTCATTAAAACACTCTTCTAAACCTTCTAATGTTAATTCCATCGTTCATCCTCCTATTTAAATATCCATTTTGTTCAATAAAAAAAGAACACTATAAAGTGCCCTAAGCTTCTGAGTATTAAATATACGACAATGCCCAGCCCGTTCTAATGGCGCAACATAAAAGAGCTTTATAGCGGAATATATATAGCTCTCGGAAAAGGAATAAGTTGGTTGGCATTGACTCGATATTGTATGTTTGGGAATTCCTTATGTGCAATAAAAAAAGAGCCCTATAAGGTGCTCGTCCGATACGATTATAAAGAATGGATACGTCGTGTTCAGTTATTAGTATATGCTTGTCTCATTCAAAGTTTTACTGGTTTAATGTGTAATTTCTATATAACAAAGAAAAAAGCACCCGTTTTGGATGCTTAATGTATACTAATATAAATATTGAATAGCTCTATTGATAGACTTTCTAGAACAATGAATATACTAGCTGAAGCTGATCTATATCCAATATTCTTTCCTGTAACATTAATAGTAATCTCCGCCAAATGGGTTTGCACATCATCTTTTTCAAAAATTTTATCTTCAACCTTTTCAATTATTGCTACATTATCTACTTCTTTAAAAGTTTTCAGCAATTTTGTTTCTAATAAAGTAAAATCAAAATTTTCATCTTTAACTACATCAAATTTAATCTTCATTTTTCTTTCCCCATTTTTAACCAGTCAATACATTAACATCAGTATAATTATATATACTTTTATTAGATAATTCAAAAGTTATGTTTTATAAAACTCCCCATAGTTCACATATTTAATAGAGAGAAATTAAAAAAAATGGCAAAAGTTCCTCTTCCAAGGTCAAGATAACTGTCAACCTTCTCCAAGCCACCGCAACACTATATAACATCTACATGCTTTACATTTGGTTAGTTCGGTGACTGGGAGAAGACTAAGAATCTTCTCGTTTATACTCCGTGGAGTCGGCTCAATACTTCGGCTACTTAATGTCATTTTCACCAATTTCGTTTACACAACGCTTAAAGGATTAATATCAAGACGTGTATATTTATTCCGACGCCTTGTTTGAACCAATACACTAGAGGGACGGAGGGGAATATACCGCTGTATTGGCTCAAACAAAGAGCGAAAGCTCTCTGCTCGTTTAATCGTTTAAGAAGAACAACCTGACTTATACTAGTTACTGTCGTGAGCAATTACCAATATAATTGAGTTATTTCTTTTTGCTAGGAGACGCGGTCCATTCAATCGAACAGACCAACATCCCCACTTGTAAAACAATCCAGTTTTAACATAGAAATCAAGAATTCACATGACAGGTGTGATTTTACTACCTATGAGTTTACAAACGAAAGGCGGTACGTTTATACACTCAATGAGAAGTAAAATATAAATAATTTCGGGAAGCTCTTATCCCCTCTAGCCTCCGCGTCACCGAGTAACGTTATTATAATGGGAACGCTATCCCCAAAACGTATTCTCTTTTCAAAGAACTGTTTATAGGAATAGCTTATAATTTTCACGGTTTTATTTAGTCCCCCAAAAAGTTCGCATTTTGTTCGCTATTTTTAGATTATCCCTAATGCCGTAGCAATCAATTTAACCGCACTTTGCTTCTTCTCATAGAAATATGTCTTCTTGAGTAGTAGATTATGATAAACATCCGAGTCTTTTACCCTTTCGTTTGTCAGAAACTTCCGCTCTACAATATTACGCTCATCTTCATCTAATAAATTGTTAAGTGCCTTTTCAACCTGCTGCACCTTCCATTTACTCGTGTTCCTTGAATCACGTATTTCCGGAAACAAGCTGATTCCTTCTTGCTCCACTTCATTACTAAATCGCATCTTGAGTGCCCTGTATTCCTTTAAAATGCTCACTACTTCCTTCTGTACTTTCTTATCATCGATATCCGGTAACAAAGATAATTGTCTCTCCAAGTTGGAATCCCCCTATTTCAAATTTAGGTTTTTACATTCACGTCAGGTACGTGAAATTTTACTATCAAATTACTGAATAAGGGAACGATGACTACAATACAGCCCCCACCACACTGTTAGTCATTGTTCCGCTATCCATTAAGCCTTTAGCAATTTACGTTTCTTGTTATTCATCTTCTCTTTTGCTGCTTCAATGTTATTTGCTACCCTTGTATGGTCCTGATCAATTTGAATCATGCCTTCTAACATCGCTGGAATTATTCCTTGTTCATCGATGTATTGCAAGTAATCAACTGGCGCTCGTTCTGTCTGCTCTCGGTATAGACTTCTTGCCCTTTGGTTGTCGCGACATCCTTACATAAGATTGGATGATTGATAGTGGTACAACAAATACCGACTTATCCTTACTAAACTCTATAAGAAAGAAGCATATTGCTCCCATCTTTTCTGCTTTCTCCAGATAATCCAACTGGTGCTGCGCAATGTTCTTTAAATCAAAGCGATTAGCATTTTCTGTAGACTTCGCTTCAAATGCGATAGCTCGTCCCTTATACACGCCGTCATAGTCTACTGTACTTTTAGCTTCATAGAATCCATTTAGTACACGGCCACCTTTACTTTTTAACACCTTCACAGGAGTCGGACGCTTGTTTATAAGCGCCACTCTCCCTCTTTGATACATTTCATTCGCTAGATTGATAATCTTTTCAAATGCCATTCCACGGTTACCTTGTCCCATTTTTATTCCTCGCTTTCTATTCAAAAGATTATTTTGTTCAGATTCTGAAAGAATGTTAATATTCTTCATAAAGGAGGTCTACTGATGAAAAATTCATGGAAGAAAGTTTCTTTTATTGCTTTCATAGTAATTGTCCTTTTAATAATTTTATATTTTGGCGGTATGTCACTTTTTTGGAACCAGCCTTGAATAAAACCCAATATTCCGTCAATACTGTAGATGACATTAGATTTTCTCCTTGTTCCCCCTTGGAGAACCGAACAGTTAGCTTTTGCTAGCTGCTCTTTGTTTGTAAAAAGCACTCAATTAACTGGGCATACATATAATATTCTGTGTTCCTCTCTCTATACATTGAAATAGTCTTTACAAATGGATAATCTCGTCACAAGAGCACTTTATTAAGTTCTCTTTTTGGGTTTTAAACTAATGAAAAAATGAAATTTTTACCATAAAGGTAATTGTTAAATATTTTACGCTTATACAGTATAATAGGATAGTTATTGTGTATTGGCATTAAGGGGAGCGTCCTGATTAAGCGCTTCTCTTTTTTTATAAACCAGCATTTTTATTGTAATCTTCCTCTGTATATCTTCTTGATCTGCGCTTCAGTGAATCCCTCGTACACAGCAAACACTTCAGGAAACTCACTTAAACACAAATCGATGATAGTATTATCTGTCGTGCGTATATAAAAGTACTTAACCAATCCGATGTAATCATGGTGTAGGTAATAACTCTTAATCTCGTAGTGATAGTTATTAGCTTCCAAGACTTCGTACAATTTGTTTTTCGTTTCATCCATATCGAACATGGATAACTGCCCTTCGATCTCCACTTGTTCTAACATTTCCCCATTCCCCTTTCGGTTAAAGCAGCGTTTTTGTTCAAAATGATGCCCTATCCATTTGGACACATTTACCAGTGTTTTTACCAAAAAATTCATGATATGGTTAATTAGTCGAGTACGTCATTACTTGACGATTACCCTTAGAGGCCCCGCAGACAATCGGGGTTTCTTTTATTTAAATAACAATTTTGTTCACTTTTATAGCTTACTATTCCTCATAGTTGTGTTTTTCTTCTAGGACTTTTATAAAGTTAAAGTGTCCATCGAGATAACAATCATTGATATAACCCCCAAAATATATTTCATTAACTTCGCTTAAAGTAAAATTTTCATTTTTTCATTCAACCAAGTTCATAACATATTCTTTTCCTCCGATAAAATAATGATTAGGTGCCCCACGCGCATTTTATCCACTGGAAATAACACCTTTTACGTACTTAACTATTAGAAACTTCATTTCTGCTACTTCTGCAATAGCAATTTTGTTCACTTTTTTGATACATTTATGAAACATTCACATGTTATCTTCAATACGTTCGATCCTTTTTATAAAACCGTGTGAGATATACCAAAACAAGAATCCCTAGAGCCCTAACTCTAGGGACTCTTGTTTTTAAATAAGGATTTTGTTAAATATACAATTGAACCTTTTTACACTCTCCATATTACTAGCCCACGAAATATTCAGAAACCTTATGAAATTGTAATAATAATGTAAGGTTTCTCAATATGAACCAATGTATTTATGTAGTAAACTATTTATCGGCAATACATATAAAAGGAGAAACATTTATGACTTTTGAAGACAATCGTAAATTAGGCATTCAACAAGGGTGTATAGTAATAACAGATCAATCGCAATATCTTGTTGTTAAAAAGAATGAAAATTATTCTTTATTAAGCATCGCAACTGCGGAATGCATAAACTTTGAAGTTTCACTTGAACATCTTGAAGAAATGGTCCAAGTAGATTTAAAAGAAAAAATTCGAGATATCATTCCACCAGAGAATATTAAAATCGTAGCTCAAAACAGAATATAAAATGTATTTTCTAAGAGCACTTTCTTTAGTGCTCTTTTTTCGTGAATAGTTTCAAATAACTATTTTATTAAAAATCTTTAATGAGCTAATCCTTACAGTTTTGTAAGACTACTGTCACTGAAATCAATTTTTTCACTACAAACTATTTACCATAATTTTCCTTATACACAAACAATAAGGAGCGATTTAAAAATGTTTTTTTCTCAATTAAATATTGATGCTTTTCGAGCTATCAATAATTTAGGGAAGCAATATTCATCCCTAAACTCCACTATGGTATTTTTAGCGGAATATATGGTGTATTTTTTAGGTTTAATTATTATTGCTTATTGGTTTACTCAATCTAAAAAAACAAAATGATGATTATTCAAGCAATAGTTGCTTTCGTAACTGCTGAAATAATTGGAAAATTAGCAGGGAATTTGCATTTGAATTATCAACCATTTGCAGTATTACCTAATGTTAATAAACTTGTCGATCATGCAGTAGATAATTCATTTCCTAGCGACCATACGATTCTATTTTTTTCAATTTGTTTTTCATTCTGGCTTGTTCGTAAAAAGGCTAGATGGTTATGGCTTGTACTTGCATTCTGCGTAGCTATTTCTCGTATTTGGGTAGGAGTTCATTATCCTTTTGATGTCATAACAGGAGCTTTAATAGGAATTATTTCAGCACTATCTTCATATTGGTTAACACCGAAAATTACATTCATCAAACAATTACTTAATCTTTACGAAAAAATAGAACAAAATGTAATACCCTCCAAAAACAAGTCGAAAAACTTTTGATTAATCTCACAAAGCTAAAAAGATTACATATATTACCAAGTATTTTTCAATATTGTCTTGATCGAAGAACGCTCCCTTGGGCGCTCTTTAATTTTAAAATAACGCTTTGATTAAAATCTATGAATCCATTTCTTAGGTGAAAAACTTTTATAGAAACACCTTTTTTGGACAAATTTACCGGGTGAATTAGCGGAAATTTCGTGTTATTCTGAACTTGTTGAATAACCCAATACATTCAACAATGCTCTTGATTGCATACTTAGTATGCAATCATCCATCCAGATACCTTAGCTAATACCTCCCCCTAATCGTTGTTATAGCTAAGGTATCTTTTTAGATGCCCTGTGTGCAGGGCTTTTTCATTTCAGTGATGATGCTCTTTATCCCATCTAATTATCGATGCTTTCAGTCCAATTTCTTAATAAAATTCAAATTTGATTAAAGTAACTGTGTTTTTCGTTCTTCCATACGGATTACTTTTCCACTTTGAGGTGGTTGTATTAGTTGGACCTGACCATTTTTAACAACATATATTCCGTTTATTTTCAAATCTATTTCAGCTGTCATTTCTACAAGATTTTCTTTTCTAATTCCCACCAAGATCACTCCCATATGTTATAATTAATTTGTCGAATAATTATGTCGAGAGCAATCTCGGCTTTTTTGTTTGTCTACAAATATCGCACAACATTTTCTGGAACAAATGATTGTTCAAGTGATAAATGAAGCCGTATTGGAATAGGCTTTTTTTCATCCCGTGCTCGCTTACACATTTCCTCTGCTTCTTCCCAATCAAATTGTTTACCCTCCACTCGCTTATAACGCCAAATTCCAATTGTGTAATCTTCAAATAACTCATAACGCTCATCAGGCGCTGTCGTTGGTTTTAATTCATCAATCGCTTTGGCTTGACGTGGTATTTGTACAACAACGTCGGCAAAACGTAGTTTAGAATTTAATCGATGATCATGAGCCTTCTTAAAATCAAATGACACAACTGGTTCAACATCAAAGATTGTTAACTGCTTTGGCATTGCTTTTCCCCTCCAATACGTGCAAGCTTGCAATTAAGATTCCTTCAAGCTGCGTTAACGTTAGCGGTTCTGGTGCAAATACTTAGGAAAGATATAAAGAGGCGAAAAGTTTCCTAGTGGAATCTAGTCTTAAGCAACAATTCCAAATAGTTGATGGATGAACTCCACTTGATTTTGGACAGACTTGTCCAGTAAAATAAGTTGCCCTTTTTTTACCATATGCATAGCTTCTATTCAAGAAATAATGGCTGTAGCTGTGCGAAAGGATTTCAATCCTATCATCGAACGAACTCGCTTTTTAATAAATCGATGATCTTGTTCCACTATATTATTGAGATATTTTACATGCCTTAGTTGGATGCCTAATGGCATCTTTTTTTCTTTTCTCAATTCTTCAACTGTTATAGGATAAGCTGGATTCTTATCAACTGTCACGACACGAGGCTCAGAAATATGAAAAGACTGCAAAGCTTTCTTGAAGAATCGCTTTGCAGTCTTGTGGTTTCTTGCTTTGCTTAGGTAAAAATCGATGGTATTTCCTTTCGAATCGACAGCACGATACAGGTAACATCCATTGACTTTTTAATTTGATATATGTTTCATCAACTCTCCAAGAGTCATTGGTTTGCTTGAGATGACGACGGATTCTTTTGTCTAATTCAGGACCATACTGATGAACCCAACGCATAATCGTTGTATGAGCAACGGATAAGCCCCGTTCCTCCATCATTTCCACCAAATCGCGAAATCTCAAGTTGTACCGTAGGTACCATCTTACTGTTTGCAAAATAATATCATGATGATAATGCTTCCACTTGAATAAATTTCGCTTTTCCATAATGATCACGCACCTTTTTAGAGTAATCGTATCAGTATGTCCAAGATTTAGAAATTACTTGAAGTTTTCGCACCAGAACCAGAAAAAGGCACCTAAAAGGTGCCTTCTTCTTATGAGATAAAAATTATTTAGCTAGTTATGAAATAATTATTCTCTCAAATAGACGATATCATCAACTTATTGAAATTGTTTTCCATAAGGACAACGAGAATATCCAATTCGAATCTCCATTTCCTTGGTAACTTTGAACAGCTTCATAGATTTTCCCTTGATACTCTACTCTATCCCCTTTTGTATATGCTTTCCTCGGATCCCATTTTTCATAAGAGGTATTTTGCTCTTTTGTTTTTATACTAAGAACACTACTTTGAATAGACTGATTTCCAGCTGCATCTATAGCCTTCACAGTATATTTGTATTCCATGTTAGCAGTCAGTTTACTATCAGTAAATGTGGTTCCCTGTACCGTTTGAATGAATCTTCCGTCACGTAATATTTGATATTCTTTCACACCTACGTTATCTGTTGATGAATTCCATTTTAACTCTACGCTATTTGTAGTAATGTTGGCTGCTTGTAATCCTTCAGGCCGTGTAGGAGCTTCCGTATCTGGGCTAGGGTTAATAATTTGATCAACTTTCTTAAGACCATTAACTGTAACTTGATACACTATCTTCTTACCAAAGCTCTCCTGTATATTTTTATCCACATTTATAAGAGTCGCCCGGTTTCCACCCTCTAAATGTGTAAACTCAATATAGTCTCCGACTTTCATCGGAATTTTTTGTGTTTCAGCATTTTGTTGCCTGTTTCCATAAATATCTTTATTATATACCACTTTTCCAGATGAATTTTGGACTTTCACACTCGCATATGTACTATCAAAGTAATGATGTGGTACACCTGCTTTTAATTGAATTTGCATTTCTTCTTTTGTCTTATTAAAATCCAATTTTGCAAACTCAAAATCTCCTATTCCTTTCATTGACCATACAAATTGGTTTCCCTCTAAAACATTATTTGATATATCTGGACTATATCCCAAATTTGACAGGATTGACTTTAAATCTGGCAAAACACCGATTTTATCTGTTAACGGATTTTGGGATTTGGTACCTGTATTTTGATTACTTAGTATATTTCTTAATTCAGCTGGTTTATATGGACGACCTAAATGTTCTTTAGCCACACCTTGTATTGAAGTCGCTGCTCCAGCAATAATTGGAGAAGCACTAGATGTACCACTAAAGCCTGTTGTATAGAGATTTTTAGTAATCCTATTAGGCTCAGCACGAGTTGTATCTACGTTTTCTCCCCAACCATAAACATCAATTCTACTACCATAATTTGAAAACCATAAACGTTTATGAGGAACAGTTGACGATGCGGCTCCAATCATTATAGCTCCTGAATCTTTAAAGTCCGGACTATTGCGATTTAATACCTGTTTTCCATTCCGATCTCTAAATTGATCAAGGTCATTAGAACCATTTGCCCCGGCTTCTATCACAATAATTCCTTTATCCGTTCCAGCTCGTATTGCATCAAAGATATCTGGCTGTACTTCAACAGGTAAATATTTATCTCCATATCCATCATATGAAGCTTGTGCCTCTAATAATAAAATATCCCCAGCTTGTAAATTATGTACAGCATTTATTATCGCATCAGCCGTATTATAAGACCCATCACCTCTTATTTGGGATACTACTTTGACCTTAGCCTTTGGTGCAATTCCTATATTACCAATCTCATTATCTTCAGCAGAAACAATCCCAAGAACAGATGTTCCATGACCAACGTGTTGATCTATATTTCTACCAGATATAAGCTCAACTTTTTGATTTACTAAATCTTCATGGTCTAATAACCACCCATACTCCATATCTACAAAAGTAGTTCCTTTTCCATCTCCACCTTTAATGCTCCATGCATAAGATGCATTAATCCCATATGGTGCTTCCTTAAGATATCCCTGGTTTAAAAATCTTGGATCGTCGTAAGGGTTAAGCGATACAGTAGGTAATTGTACTTCTGGTAAAAGAGTTGGTTTTTCTTGCATATATACTTCTTCAACAAGATAAGATTTCTTAAACTTGTCCATCAATGTTTCAGCTGTTACTTTATTAGGTACTTCTACAATATAATAATCTAGTAAATTAGAAGATGATTTTTTTTCAGTTTCCCTCGTATCTTTATCAATATTTTCAATCTCTTTTGGGTCCACAGATGTAAATAAACGTTTTAATGTTAGCTGTGGAAATTCAGAAAAGATTTTTACTAATTCCAGATCGCTATCTTCGTTTTTTATTTGTTTCTCAAGTCCATCCTTATACGGGAAATTCACTTCACTTTTAAACTTTACAATAATTTGATCTTCTTCTTTAATATCTGCCTCAGATTGACTTATATTTTTTACAGGACCTTTCGAATCTGCATACACTACATTGGGATTTTCATGAAATTTAATTAGCTCTAATCCTGTAAAGGCCGTAAGTGCAATCGTAGAAACGAATATCCCTTTTATAAATTTCATAATGAATACCTCAATCCTTATTTCTTTATATAACAATTTATAGATTTTTTAAAGGTTCTACTTTGAATAAATAACTCAACATCACTTGTGTGTATTCATAAATTATTTTAAAAAATCTTTTATTATACACTCAACAGGTTGTTTATTTTTTATATACAAATGAACTGTTAACACCTATACCCTTCCCTTCAAACAACACAACACAACACAACACAACACAACACAACACAACACAACACAACACAACACAACACAACACAACAATTGTCCTCATGATATGAAATATAAGTGAAAGCCCTTTGAAAAACGCCAAAAATATTAAAAATTCACTTATAAACAACCGGATAATTTTATTTCTATATTACTTTATAAATAATTCTTTCTAATTGCTAATATTTTCATAGTAGATGGCGGCACGTTTTTCTAACCATATTAATCTTATTGGACAAAAAAATGATGAATGTGATGTTAAAACTAAGACAAGCTACCTATAATGGTAGTTGTGCAGTTTGTGAGATAGAAGAATGTAATTTGTATGCTACGATCTGACATAATTCTAATGGTATGGAATGTATATTTCTCCGTAAAAGTAACTTGCTTTTATCTTTTTTAAACAATTTATTGTATTATTTTCATCTAATTAGGCACAGAAACAATTTAAAAATTCTTACTACTTTTTAGGAAAAACGTTTTTAGGGTACATTTTAAAATAGCTCTTTTTCTTTAAAATGTTTCTGTGCTTAATATTTAAAATATCTTATGTCAAAATTTCCCGCAACTAATATGTTAAATGATTTATAATTATATATAATATGGAATATTATAGTTAAATATTCCATATTATACTCTATTAAATATAGCGTATTTAACTTATTATGAATTGATTTGTTAGTCTAAGTATGAATTATTAAGTATGTTTTGTTTATAATTGTCACAACATAATTTTATCTTCGACGTTTTAATTACTTATAGAACATTTACATATGTTATAACTGTTATTTATGAGATAAAGAATCTCTCTACATATAAGATTTACTTAATTTAGATTTTTTCTCTCTCAATCACTTTGTCGAAAAAAGTCGAATTTTCATATTTTTTCTTTATCTTTTTGTTGTAAACGTTTTATTTTCGTGTTACCATCTTAATCAAACAATAGATGGTAACAAACTTAAAATATTTCTTTCCATTAGACACATATAAACGTTCGGTAACAACATGAAATTATGGTCAAAGAAATATGAACTACCTGATAAAATATTCAAAGGGATTTTTACCACCTAAATTTTCTGTTAATTCAGAATGTAGAACTTTAACATTTTGTCCCTAAGCAAAATTTACATTTTAGCGTGGTAAACCCAAAAAACTAAATCACCCACCCAAATTAATAAATGAAATGTCTGGTTATATCTAGTAATAAGTCATGAGAAAAAGATTTCTTCCTAAGAAAACTTAGCCAATTAATAAAAAGTGTCTAAATTACTATCTTTATTACCATCTATTGTTGATAACATATTTACCAACTATAAAAAAGAACCTATTGAAGGTTCTTTTTTATTATAATCATTAGCATTTCAATTATTGATAATCATTGGTGTTGAATCTTTATTCCCTCAGCTGCAATTAAGCATATGCATCCTTTTATATAACAAGTTGTTTCATGCGATCCTATTTATTCTTAACATGCCTCTTTAACCTTTCAAACCTTCCACTCTTACATGAATGTCCCTCATCTTTTCATCCAAAGATTTTGCAGTTTTGGCCGCGTCAATAAGCTCTTGCTCCAGATAGAAAGGGATTTTTTTGTCATACTTATAATAAATTTTATGTTCTAGACTGGCCCAAAAATCCATCGCTAAGGTTCGAAGCTGTATTTCAACATAAACAGTCTCTACTTTTTGGGATAGTGTTACAGGTATTTGTACAATTACATGTAAACTCTGATACCCATTTGATTTTGGATTTTCAATATAGTCTTTCACCTGTACAATTTTAATATCATTTCGTTTGGATAGCTGAGAATATATATCATAAATGTCATTTACAAAAGAACAAATGATTCTCATACCTGCAATATCATACAACTGTTCTCTTGAGTTTGACATTGTAGGAGTAATTCCTTTTCTATCAAGTTTTAGTTGAATACTTTCGAATGATTTAAGTCTCGTCTTAATATGCTCAATTTGATTATGGTTTTTTAAATACTTTGCTTCTTCAGCTATTATATTAATTTTGGTTGTCATTTCATCTAAAGCAAACTTATATGGTAGTAAAAATTGACCCCATTTTCTTACATCTTCCATGTTAATCCCCCTCTTATTTCAACTTTTCACATGTATTGTTCAATTGAATCAATCACATTAAAAACGTTCATCAGATAGACAGAAAGAAGATGCCTTAACTCTAAAAATTCTTCATTTTTTAAACAACTAATTTATGTTCTCAAGTCGATCATCTACTTGATTTGAAATTGGAACTGTTGTTCTTTTAAGAAAGAACGATAGAATAAATGCTACACCAGCAATAACAGCTGATACTAAAAATGCATCATTGATTCCTGAAATAGTTGCTTCCATGGAGATGTGCTGCTGTATTTTTGCTAAGGCTTCACCAGTAGGTGCATTTGTTAGCTTATTTATAGCATTAGACATCATTTCTTCTACATGTATTGCTGTTCGATTAGACATAATTGTAACGAGTAGGCTACCACCGATTGCTCCTGAAACCTGTTGAATCGTACTATTCATTGCTGTTCCGTGTGGTGTAAATTCTGGTGGTAATTGATTTAAACCATTCGTCATAATCGGCATCATAACCATTGAGATACCAAGCATACGAGTTGCATATAACACAACTAAATGTGTATACCCAGTGGATCCCGTTAGTTGACTAAATAAAAATGTTGTAACGATTACAATAGCTAAGCCAATAAACGCCAACAATTTCGGACCATATTTATCGAATAATTTCCCTGTAATAGGCATCATAATCCCCATGATTAATGCGCCAGGTAACATTAGTAAACCAGAATCCATTGCGGAAATACCACGGATATTTTGTAAATAAATCGGTAATAACAGCATGGCAGAGAACATCGCCATGTTTAAAGCCACTGAAATAATTGACGATAAAGCAAACATTGGGTATTTATATACTCTAAAGTCGAGCATAGGCTCCTCAAGATTAAATTGACGAACAATTAACCCTACCAACGATGCTAGTCCAATAATAATGGTTAAATAAACATTAGGTGCACTCCATCCACTGTTACCAGCAGAGCTGAATCCATATAAAATACCACCAAAAGCCAAGGCTGATAAGACAACAGATAATCCATCAATATTGTCATTGCTTTTTTCTTTGTGATCATGTAATTTAAAGTATCCCAAAATCCAGACTAAAGCCATTATAGGAGCCATCATTAAGAAAAGTACCGGCCAATCATAATGTTGGATAACCCATCCCGATAATGTTGGTCCAATAGCAGGTGCAAAAATCATTACTAAACCAAAAATCCCCATTGCTGAGCCACGTTTTTCAGGTGGAAATGTTGTATATAAAACATTCATTAGTAGTGGCATAATTAAAGCCGCTCCTGAAGCTTGAATCATACGAGCCGAAAGTAAGACTGAAAAACTTGGTGCAAATCCACCTATTAATGTACCAATTGTAAACAACCCCATAGAGGTTAAAAATAATCGTCTAGCCGTATATTTTTTTATTAAAAATGCAGTAGTGGGAATTAAAATTCCATTTACTAGCATATATCCTGTCGATAACCATTGTACGGTTGAAGCACTCACATCAAAATCCTTCATGATAGATGGTAAAGCTATATTAAGCAATGTATTACTTAATAACGCTACAAATGCTCCTATCATTAAAATCGCTAATAAGCTAAAAGAAGCTTTTGTTTGTTTTTCTTTCATGTATATTCCCCCTTCTGTACTATCGGTTTATTTTTATACCTCAAGTCCAACAAGGTTAATGATATCTCATTAGCAATTAATTATCAACAAAAATATACCGGTTGTCCAAAATTGTACTAGTTGTATTTTCTTTGTTACAATATATTTATTAATATAAGAGCATTACCTCTAAAGGAGCTTAGAATATGAATAAGAAGAAAAGAGACGTTTTAGATAAAGCACATGAGCTATTTATAGAACAGGGATATCACGCGACATCTATTCAAGATATTTTAAATCATAGCAATATTTCCAAAGGTTCTTTTTATAATTATTTTTCTTCCAAAGGCGAACTATTCAAAGCTGTATTTAAACTTATCCAAGAAGAGATGCAAGTGGAAAGAGACAAATTACTTATTGGAGAAGATTGTAAAGATATTGCTATCTATATAGAACAAGTCAGCCTCATGATGGAACTTAATAAAAAAAACAAGTTAATGCAATTAATTGAAGATGTGCTTGTATCAAACGATCCAGATCTCATACAATTTATTAAGCAGTCTAAATACTTATTTTTAAGTTGGGTGTATAAACGCTTTACAAATATTTTCCCCGAGGATAAATCAAATTATTTAGTGGATTGTGCGGTTATTTTCATAGGTATGATGCAGAATATTCTTCATACCAGTAATGCATGGAATCAAACAATTACTATAAAGCAAATTGTTACTTATTGTATGGATCGGATAATTATCATTTTGGAAGATATTAGTGAAAAAAGCATTCAATTATTTACACCCGCATATATAAATGAATTTTTACCTCAATCAGATTATAATGATTTTTTTAACAATGAATTCTCAATTGCTACGCTAAACTTAAAAAAAGTGATTGAGAAAAAAAATGGTTTCGAAAAGCAGAAAATGACAACATGTTTAAACCTGTTGTACTTTATTCAAGAAGAGATTATGTATAATAAAGCAGATTCAAGAAAATTTTTAATTGAAAGTGCTTTAACAACTTTAAAAAACAGTCCAGAAATCAATGCCACTCAGGAATATATACAATATGAACAAATTTTAGGGAAAATGGACTATTTTCCGATTTCATAAATTTCATTTTCTTCAATCTAAACTATATACACAAATTTAAAGGTATTCTTATAATGAAAAGACCCTATATCCTGTATATATAGGGTCTTCCAATATATGTTTTTTATCATCATATTTAACGTTGGATGATATTTCTCAGCTATTCCCCTCTGGCCTTTCAAAAGTTTCTTTACCCATTTGAATTAAGTTAATCCCTCTTACAAAAACGATATCTGTTCTTACTCTGGCTTCATTCCTTTTGAAAAGTATTTTAACGTTTAACTCACATCTGATAGAGATAAGGAACTAATTTCTGGATTTTTGTTAACTCGGTTTATATAGGTTTCTTTTATTTACACTTGCGTACTTATATAGATACGGTGATGATTTTACTTTTTGTTTTTTTATTTTTATACGACCATGTTCCGAATGATGGATTATCCACAATTTTATATCTAATAAAGAAAGAATTATGTCTGTTTCAAGTGACATTTTGCTTACCTCCTTCTTTCTTAAGTGTTATGTATACATAATATCTTTTAAATCTGGAGCTGATTTGAAATATATATAGTTTTCCTGTGAAGTCTTTATATTGTTTTCTAGTAATTCTCCATACAAACTCCAGATAGTAAAGTTATAATGGCTACTAGAGGTGATATAATGATCAACCATCATATTCTTGTAATAGAAGACGACCAAGAAATTCAGGAATTAATTAAACAATTTTTATTGACACAACAGTATACAGTTGAAGTTGCATCAGATGGATTAGAAGGAATGATACAATTTAATAAGCAATCCTTTGATTTGATTCTTTTGGATGTGATGATGCCAAACCTTAACGGATTTGAAGTTGCGAAAATGATTCGAAGTCAATCAAATGTGCCAATTATTATGCTGACTGCGTTAGAAGAAGAACAAGATCAAATGAAAGGATTTGATCTTGGAATCGATGATTATATTACAAAACCATTCTCTTTTCATGTTTTGATTAGACGAGTCGAAGCAGTACTAAGAAGAAGCAATGATAAAAGCTTAGATAATCATTTCGTCTTTAAAGAATTGCGTGTCGATGTCGACGCCTATAAAGTATATGTAAATGAAGTTGAAATCTCCTTAACAACGAAAGAATTCGAAATTCTGCAACTACTACTACAAAATGAGAGAAAAGTACTCCTAAGAGAAAGCATCGTAGAAAAAGTTTGGGGCTACGATTATATTGGGGAATCACGAATAATCGATACGCATATTAAAAACATACGAAAGAAATTAGATATCCCTTATATTAAAACCATAAAGGGTATAGGTTATAAAATCGATGAATAGGATCGTAAAAATCCTGAAGATGAAGCGAATTACTTATAAACTCTTTATGACTACATCCCTCATTTTGTTAGCCTTTGCAGTCATGATTTATTTAACTTTATACTTTTTTCTTCCTACATTTTATGAACAATATAAAACAGAGCAGCTTGAAAACGGAATGGAAGAAATAATTGATAAATCTAAGAATCTTACTTTTCAAAATGCACAACCGCTTTTTGAGGAGTATATGCAAAAAAATAATGCAATACTCAGATTTCCAGATTACGAAAGAGTAAACGTTTATTCTACTCCTTATACATTTATTCAAGGAAGTGTTACTCAAGCAGCACGAATAGGGAGTTCCAATAGCCTGAACAAATCATATGATATTCCATTTCAGGATGGTAACCAAACCGTCATAGTATACGCAACATTTCAACCTATTGATGAGGCTTCCAAAGTTTTGGTACGTTTCCTTCCCTATATCAGTATTATTGTAGTTGTTATTGGGATAGGAAGTGCTTATTTATTTTCAAGGTTCATTACAAAGCCACTCATTTATATTAATCGAGGGGCACAAAAAATGGCGGACTTAGACTTTTCCGAAAAAATTGAGATTCGTTCTATGGATGAATTAGGGGAACTATCTAATAGCTTGAATGATATGTCCATTAATTTACAACAAACTATGTTTGATTTACAAAAAGCAAATCAGCAATTAAAAAGTGATATTGAAAAAGAAAGAGAAATAGAAACAAAACGCAGAGAATTTTTTGCAACTGTATCACATGAATTAAAAACCCCTCTCACTATTATGAAAGGATACTTAGAGGGGATGATATATAATATTGGTCCTTATCAAGATCGTGACCAATACTTAAAGAAAAACCACCAAATTATCGAAAAGATGGAAGATCTAGTTCGTGAGATTTTAAGTATGTCTAAATTAGAACAACATACATTTAAACCACAATTAAAAGAAATAAATCTCTCCGAATTAATAGATATAATCACAAAAGATCTCAGTTTTTTTGCTTCTCAAAAAGACATTCAAATCATAAAACAGATTGATTCTCACTTTTCTGTCTATACAGATCGGATTCTTTTAGAAAAAGCCTGTAAAAATATTATTCATAATGCAATTATGTATTCACCGAATAATGAGAAGGTATATATACAGCTAACTCAGGACTCAAAACAAAATTGTATCTTAATTCAAATTATCAATACAGGTGTACAAATTAAAGAAAATGATATACAACATGTCTTCGAACCATTTTATCGAATTGAAAAATCAAGAAATCGAAATACTGGTGGGAGTGGCTTAGGATTATATATTGTAAAACAAATTTTTGAAGCACTAGGTTTAGAGTACGTTATTAATAATGTAGAACAAGGTGTACAATTTGTTGTTATCATTCCAATATCTGACAAATAAACAACCTCCCCTACCAATTCGGGAGGTTGTTTATTAGAGTTTGCTAACATCTCTTACTACTAGTTTCTCTAACAATTTTAGTGCGCTTACCTTTTTATTTTGTACCCTTTACACCTGTAATTCCCATTTCTATTAGTACATTCTGAAGAACATTTTTCAGATGAATAGATTACACGATTGGAAAAACACGAATACCCATTTTTAGATGTATCCAACTTACAAACTTAGCTATGAGTTTTAACTTTACCAGATTCAGATGATCCTAAAATAGTTTGAACTAGAATTGAATTCATGTGTATATAATCAAAAAGGGTTTAATCAATTTACCGGATTAGTCTGTTCAAAATCAGACTATTTTTGATCCGTTAATTTCACCATTTTTGTTATTTTTTCACCATTACGATAAACTGTTACTTTAATTGTGTCCCCCGATTTTTTCTTTCCATATAAATACTTGCGGAATTGAACAACATTTTCTATTTGTTGTTCATCCAATGCAATCACAACATCATGCTGTTGTAATCCTCCTTTTTCTGCTGGTGACTGATTTGAGATATTCCCCAAAACAACACCATTTGTTATCTCTTTTGGCAATTTTAATTGATCACGTGCAGAATTTGTAATTTTCTCTACATCAAATAGCTGTACACCTATCATTGGACGTTTAACTATCCCCTCTTTTTCAAGAGACTCTAGAACTGTTTTAGCTATATTAATCGGAATTGCGAATCCGATTCCTTCAACTGCTTGTTGTGCAATTTTACTTGAATTAATTCCAATGACCTCACCCTGCTCATTAAACAAAGCTCCGCCGCTATTCCCAGGATTAATAGCTGCATCTGTTTGAATCACCTGTGCCTGCCAATCCACTTGCTGATTTCCAAGTGTACTAACAGGTATTACTCGATCCTTGCTACTAATAATCCCCTTTGTTACACTTCCTTCTAACCCTAATGGATTACCAATAGCTATCACAGATTCCCCCGTACGAATTTTTTCTGAATCTCCTAGAGTTGCTACTTTTTTCACATCTGTTCCATCAATTTCTAATACAGCTAAATCTAATAATGGATCTTTCCCTACTACTTTAGCAATAAGATTTTTACCATTATTCAATTTCACTTCTATTTTACTTGCACCGTCTATCACATGATTATTTGTGACAATGAAAACCTTATTACCTGTTTTTTTATATATGACGCCTGATCCTGAACCAGCTTCTTCTGATTGTGCTTGCATAGCAAATGGATCTGAATTTTTTTGATAGTTAATGACACCTACTACAACTTCTTTTGCATCTTCAATCATATTTTGAAGACTACTCATACCATCTGGTTTGTGCGAGACAGGAGTAACCTGATTCACCTCGTTATTTTTAGTGAATTGACCTGCACCTCCTTTAATTTCATCTATATAAGGAGTGGTCAAGCTGATTGTAATTGCACCAATCATTGCACCAATTATTCCGGTTAAAAAATAACCTGTTTTTTTACCGTCTCTATTCATGTTTTTTCTTGTTTGATTTGTATCATAGTGTCCCATTTTGAACACTCCTTTCTCCCTTAATATCACTTGGATATTTCCATCTTTATATTTTCACTATAAGTCCTGCATCTGGAGTGTACATGGAGATAATCGGGAGTTTATCGAGAGCTGTAGACCTTTAATACAAAAAAGAACCCTTATAATAAGGATTCTGCAACAGGAAAACACAAATATATAATAATAATTTGTTATTTTCATACTTTTAAAAAACTAATTTTCACTATATGAAAGTTATACATGTTTTAAAATTTGTATCTTTCGAAACACTTCACAGACGTATTGAGGATTCTTTTTATCTTAAGATGCATGAAAATAAAAACTATTTATAAAGGGGTTCTTTACAAACAAAAAGAAGGCATCTCGAATTAAGATTAATCAAAATGGCCTTCTCTACACATGCCCATCAACTTAAGAATTCAGAATTACCCCAAAACAAAAAAATGAGCTTTTTTGCTACAAGTTAGCACAAAATTTCGTTCTGGGGGTATTTACTTTTCTTAGCTTGATAGCGATGTGGTAGGGCCCTATATTTGACTCTTTTTCTACACCTAGATATTCTAGAGTTCGTTCTAACATAATTGCAGCCTGTTGACATGTGAGTGTGCCATATGGCGTAAACTTAGTAGCTGAAACACCTCGGATAATTCCTGTATCGTATAGGGCTTGTACATCATAATACCGGCTGTGAACGTATTTACATCAAGAAGATTAATGGAGCAAATGATGATTGCCCTGAATTGGTATGATAGCTGTTTTTGCAGAGTTTGAGCGTGATATTATTCGTTGAAATTCTCTTCTTAAAGATAATACGTAAATACAAACAAAACCAGCAAAACACCGTTCCTATGTCGTACTGGTTTTGTTGAAGTCCATCTTGAATTGTAGCTAGTTCAACGTAATTGCAAATTCTGAGTTCGGTGCCCCAGCAATTACAACCGTTCCATTCTTCGGCAGTTTTACTTTGTTATTGCCGCTCACGATGGTAAAGTTGACGCATACTCCATCCTCATCATACACCGCGAACGCACCCTTCGATGGCAATGTCACGGTCATCCTTTTTCCTGCTGCCGCTTGCGGGATCGTAAACCATTTCGCATGCCCATTTGCTTGCAGCGTAACTTTGGATGATTGGCCAGCATCAAGTGGTTTTACGTTGGTTCCACTTACGTATAACAACCCGGCCATTTCCATATATTCATTGCCGCCTTCTGTATAGAAATGCGTTTCCGTCGTATCACGGCCATTCATCACGGGGATCTGGAGCTGATGCGTCGCGGTGTTCGGACCTGTAATTTTTCTGCCCTCCCAATAGCCCGCCAGGCCTTCCTTACGAGTAATTTGTGTGGTAATAAGTTTCGGTTGTACGAGATATTCAATAGAACTAAATTTCTCATTCACGAGATAGAACTTGACACCTTCCCGCTTCGCCCATGCGGCAGCGGTTTTCTTCGATAGCACATTGTCTTCTAGTTTCTCGGCCAAATAGTGAGTCATCGCACCTTGCCCTAAGTCTGGTGTCGATTTATATGTGCTCTCCCTCAAATAAGTTCTTCCATTCTTTTCGGTGACAAAGTTGAGCTTAGAAGTACCCTTCTCATTAATAAAGCTTCCATCCGCAGTATATACATATTTTTCTTCTCGATTAGATGGTAAGAACAGTTCTCCATTCTTCGTAATTTCAATTTTGAAATGAGTTTCGCTATTGCCATAAAAGCCCGCTTTCTTTGCCACGTCTTGAGGCATCTTGACCTTGACCGGCTTGCCAAAAGATTTGTTCGGCTTGATGTTCTTAATTGTACCCTTCTCTTTAAGCACGGCGAGCAGCAATTCAGTTGCCAGCAGTTGATTTGTAGAGCTTCGTCCACCGGATGACAACACAGCCGCTGCCATTTTCTGTTCCGGAAGCACGACCAGTATAGCATGTTGCAGTGACGTGTCGCCGCCCTTAGCCAAGCCTTTTATCCCATATTCACTGAATGGGTATAGTTTCACACTATCCCAGCCAAGACCATAGTTGAAAATATTATCTCCATCCCCCGGCCACATTCCTTTTTTATATTCCTCTTGCTCCATCGCCTTGACTACCTTATCAGAGAGGATCCCTTTTCCCTGTCCCATAAATAATTGTGAGAATCGTACCATATCTTCTGCCGTGGAAGAGACCCCTCCCGTACCAATCACATTCACCGATTCAATTGGAAGCTGCCCTTGGTACGCCGGAAAATAAAGTCCAGCCCGCTTTTCGTCTCTCCATTTGTCCTGCGGCGTTTTTGTATGATTCATCTTTAAGGGTTCTGTAAACCGTTGATGTAGAAATTCGGTAAAGCTCATACCGCTGACTCTTTCCACCAAAATTTCGGCCAGCGTAAAGCCATCGTTGCAGTATACCGAAAACGCGCCAGGGTCTGCTTTCAGGCTCTGGTTGGACAATTGCTGCAACAAGACATCATGGGAATAGGTATCATTATCGTTAAATAAAAATGCATTACTTAACGTGGAACCTTGCAAGCCGGAGGAGTGATTCAACAACATACGCGGGGTAATGCTTTTGTACCGCCCATCTTTCATCTTAAAATCAGGAACATAGTTGACCACAGGAGCATCCAAATCGACTTTTCCTTCGTCGACCAATTTCATTACAGCCGCTGTTGCATACATTTTACTGACTGAACCAATCCCGTATAGAGTATCTTTGGTTAGCGGCTGTTCCCCTTCCATATCGTTCTTTCCAGCCTGCCCCGACAAAGTAAGCTTGCCATTATCAATTAGCGCATACTGCACGCTAGTCGTCCCATGGGACTTCGTGAGTAGCGCAGCCTTTTCTGCTGCAATCTTCTTCAGTTCTTGGCTAGCTACTTCTGCGTTAGATACAACTGTAGTCTTACCGTCAGAAAATGCTTTCGCCCCTGTTGGTAGAATCATAGTTAGCGCTAATGTAGCGGCTAATACACCAGTTAGTTTATTTTTCATGAGGGAATTGCCTCCTTAGATAAGTGATCAATTTCATCATTTATTTGTTTAACTATGAAAATATGATAAAATTTATCCGTTCTTCCTTTTGGCCTACTTGCTAAATTCAGCAAGTAAAATATTTTTAAAAGGATTAGGACTGTCAGTTCTACCCAAACTATTCCAATTGACGACCAACGTATGCTTGCCTCCAAGTTTACCTCCAACAAGAGTTGTAAACCCTAGAATGCCACCGGTGTGTCCCCATATCGAGACACCGCTTGGAAGCTTAGTTTCATAGATTCCAAGACCATATCCATCGATTCCTTCTTTTCCTGTAGGAACTGTAGTAAGCATTTGTTTTAGTTGCTGTTCCTTCAGTAATTTGCCACCGAGCAAGTAAGAGAAGAATTTATTTAAGTCGTCAGCAGTAGAAATCATATCTCCAGCAGAGCTACCTGCACTTGGGTTATAATAAGTAACGTCTTTTAGCTCACTTGCTCCGTCTGGTTGGACATATCCACGGGCATGGTTAGTGCCTGGAATAACACTTGAATTGCCTGGTAGGAATGTATTCGACAATTCGAGTGGCTCAATAATCCGATTTTCAATCTCTTCCGCATAGCTGTTTCTGGTTACTTTTTCAATAAGAATGCCCAGTAATACGTATCCTGTGTTTGAATAAGACCAGCCATCTCCTGGGGCAAAGTCTGGAGGCAGAGAAACCCCCATCTTCACTAACTCTTCAGCCGTATACGATTTTTTTGTATCCGTAAAATCAGCGTTTTTTGACCTTGAGTATTCAGCGATACCACTTGTATGGTTCAATATCTGCCGGATAGTAATCTGGTTACCATCATATCCATTTCCTTGAATGACACCAGGCAACCAGTCTTCGATGTAGTCGTCTAGATTCAGGCGATTCTCTCCAGCTAATTGAAGTACAACTGTTGCGGTGAACGTCTTCGTCACACTCCCAATGCGAAAGCGAAAATCTGTTTTCATTGGTTTCTTGGTTCTCAGATCCGCTATTCCAGCGGCATACCCCCACGTTTTTCCACCCTCAGAAGTTTTAGCAAGTATCCCCGGGTATCCAAGTTGCAATGTATCCCGCATTGCTTGCTTGACGGAAGTACGATCTCGTTGAGTATTTGTTTGTAACGAACTAGATACATTTTGAGTGGGCTCTGCTTTTACAATTGAGGTTGGTGTTGTATATAACAGGGAACTTCCAGCTATTAAAAGGGCCAGACTTGCACATGTAATTTGACTACGTATTTTCATAAGGCATTCCTCTCCTCTATTCATATTGTATAAGTGTTTGCTTACTGTTCCTTACTTCCTGACAAGACTTAGGGAAAGGCCCTCACGCATATAGATTAAAGCCCCAGTACAAAGGTATCTATCAATACCAACAATTTGAGCCATTTAAATCTCCATCCCTTCTATAACAAAATTATTCAAAGGTATGAAAGCATATTATGTACCCTTAGTTATTGTTAGGATTAACACAACATGAGACATAACCCCAACCCATATTTTACTTTATTTATCCATAATATGTATTGAGAAAGAATGTAAATTCGAATCCTTTCCGTACCCCAACTATTGATCGTTTTTTTCATCTATTATAAACTCAACAGAAAACTATTCACTTACGCAAATGTACATCAATATCATCCTTGAATTTCAAAATACAAATTATTAATAAAACAAGTAAAGTAGCTATATTAAGAACATTGAAGATATACAAAAAAACAACACGCCTGTCAGTACATCAGATATAAATCCTTCTCTGACATTTTTTAAATATTGATTAATTTTTTTGAAGACAGCATAACTTTCTCTAGTATAAATATGATAATGCAAGCAAGAATCTCGTTTTACATATAGCAAACACGTTATAATGATTACTGAAATCTTGCCGAATATATAGGTGTGACAGATGAAAAAATGGAACTCATTAAACAAGAAACAAACTTAACATAAAAGATGCGTTTTCAGCGATAAAAATAGGATTGGACCAAATCGTAAAATCTTTACAACATGCCGAAAAAGTACAGTTACTTGTTTTTTGAGGACATCCGAAGTCCAGGAACTTGCAGAGCGTAACGGTCGTAATCCAAAAACAGGAGAAGCGATGAAGATTCTCCCTTCAAAATTACCAGGTTTTAAAACCAGCTAAGAACTTAAATATATGGTAAAGTAAAAAAGTATTTTCCTACATATTAGGAAAATACTTTTTTTAAAGGAACCTCAAAACTCACACATACCCTATACAGTAAAGGAAGTTTGGTACATGCAATTTTCTATAGACGCGATTCGTAATTTCCTCATACATGATATGGAATCTTATCGTGAAATGATCCTACAAGAAAATGATTATGACAATATGAAATGGAGTTACACCACATTCATTGATATGAATAATTACCTAAAGAAAACAAATATGGATCAAGAGGAAATTCAAGAGTTATTATCGGTGAGCCGTGAAGGGATCTCTTTTGGTTCGGTAACAAAACGTGATATGCTCTTTATACATTCTCTTACTAGTCCAAATCGATGTTTGGAACTAGTGGAAACCTATAAATTGATGGAACGAACAAATGAATACGTTCCCAATATGAAAGAAGAATTGCAATGGCTCAAAAATCGATGGGAAAAAGGATTTTATATTTTTGTTAATCAATAAATACGTTGTATTTATAAAAGTGCTTACCATAGCAAATATAGAAGAGTCAAAGAATACGAATATAGCTTAGAAAAAAGCAAATCTTCTTAAAAGGGAAGTTTGCTTTTTTCTTATTCCCCCTTTTCGAGGGGATGGGCAAAAACCACGATGTTATCGGTATAGAAGATTTACAAGTATCGAATATGTTAAAGAATCATAAGTTAGCAAAAGCAAGTAGTGAGGTTTCCTGGTCACAGTTTCAAACCATGTTGGAATATAAAGCAAAATGGTACGGCAAACAAGTCATTGTCGTATCGAAAACATTTGCTTCAAGCCAATTATGTTCTTGTTGTGGATATCAAAACAAAGACGTTAAAAATCTAAACCTACGTAAATGGGAATGCCCTTCTTGTCGTACACACCATGATAGGGATATTAACGCAAGTATCAATCTAAAGAATGAAGCGATAAGGCTTCTAACCGTAAGGACTGCGGGGTTAGCCTAATAAATTAAAGTTCGATAGAACTCTTTACTTAGGAATCCCCCTCTTCTAAACGAAGTGAAAGTGGGGGTGGTTCAATCCTATACTTTACACTACCTAACTCAATATAATCATAATATTCTAGAGCAACTTTTAAACCTTTATTTAATCTAACAATTACAGTAATGTTATTTATATACACATATATACGGATTTTTGTGTAATTATCCTGTTTTTTATGCTATACTTATTAAGAATCGACAAACATGATTTTCTTCTTATTCAAATTTAATAGTTACATCTACTTAAACAGATTGTATATTTTCAACCCCAAAAGACACCTTAAGGTGTCTTTTTTCAATATGTCCATGTTTTACTTGATTTGTTTTTATTTGTTAAAACAAGCAAAGTATTCACAGAAGTACTTTACTCATCATAATGTACAATTGCTATAATGTTCTTCTATGCAATCATGATTCTAAGATTTGTGCTTCTATAAGTCCAAAATTCCCATAACTTCTTTCGTAAATAGTTTAAAGTCTTTTAGATGTTTTTCAATAATTTGACGAACAATATCTAAGTTTACACTTTGATAATCATGAACAGCAATATTTCGAAATCCCACCATCGCCTTTAATTTACTTGCTAGCTCTGCGCTAAGTAAATCTGCTGCAACCAACAAATCAAAAGCGTCTCGACTTGATTGAGGTAATCCTAATTTTTTCCCTGCAACAATATGCATTGCTAAATCAATACTTGCTTCGCAAGCTCTTTGTATGTTCAATATTATAGAATCTTGCTTTGTATAATCCTCCAAATTATCAGGATTATTTCCATATACGTCCTGTATTCTTTTTATACAACGCTCTATTGTAGAAATTTTATTCAAAATGACTTCATTCTTCATAGATAGAACCTCTTTTCTTTATATCATCAAATACTATCTGGCGTTCCTCATTCAATTTTGAATACATTTTTAAAGTCTTCATTTCAAAAATGATTTTTCGTTCTTCATCAGAACAAAATACTGTCTTACCTGTATGTATAATCTGAGCTTAAAAAACTGTAGAAGCTCCTGATAAATCAACTAAATCAACATCTCTATGAACAATATCCGCTAACTCCTGTGCTAATAAAAAACGTTCATAATTCCCTAATTTTATTTAAAATATAAGTTATATTCTAATATTTTATTGTTGATAACTGACGGTATCATTATATTTCATTCTGCAGCTTATTTAGAAGAGTTATATACATTTCGAAGAAGTTCTTCAATAAGTTTTGTTTTTTCATTCACCTTTGTGGCATATGTGAAATCACCATAACAATATGGATACCTAAAATTATTTTTATTTCCACCACAAGTGTACATCGCTGGATTTTGATCAACTTTCATCTTAGAAAACTTTTTAGCCGAATCTTCCGAGTGTTGTTTAACTTCTTGACTGGCGATAAAATCAATATACCCTGGTCCCATATTATAGCTTTGAATAATTGTCTCCATACTAACATCTTTTTCCGTTCCATATTTGTACATTTGAGCAAAGTGTTTTACCCCTTGTTTAATGCTCAAGCTTGTCTCTTGAATTTCATTTAGCTTTAATCCCAGTGATTCAGAAGACTGCATAGGGTCGTTTCCCTCACCTCTACTCTCTTGGTACATAATTCCTAATAAAACTGCTGTTTTCTCTCCTAAATTATATTTTTCTAATTCTTTTTTCAAGGTGAGCTCATATTGCAAAACACGTTTTTCGGTCGCAAGCGCTTTATTTTGTTGAATATTGGTTTTATGATTAAGGTATAGTATTCCAAGCATTGTTCCTAAACCTAAAATACTAATAAAGAATAATATAATAATTCTTATTTTACTCGTATTCTTCATATATTCCTCCTCGTATAAGAAATTCTATTTTTCAAAGGTGATTGGTTATTTACAAAATATGTAATTGACATCTATCTCCCGCTCCTTTTTAGACTTAAACATTAATACTTTAAGGTTTAAAGTTTAATATAAAAATTTAAAGATAAGGTAAAGATAAGATAAAGATAAGATAAAGGGCATTTTTTATGCTTACATTAAAAAGGTATTGGTACAATCGGACATGTGGGACAACTTGTTGATATGAATGGATTTAGTGATAATTCAGAGATTATCGTACAAGTTATTAATTTTGGAGGTATCATTTTAGAAAAAGATTTACCCTATCTTTTTAACGAACTTCAGCCAGAATTCTCCTTCCTCTAAGCGCAGCGTAGGTGGGAGATGAATGGCCCGACCTAACAAAAGTACTTCTGAGTGGTAAAGCATCGTAAAATTTGTTTATAATAGAGTTATTAGAACAAACATTCGGAGGTGACGACATAATGAAATTGAACTACAGGTTTGAAATCTATCCTACAATAGAACAACAACATACACTAGAGAGATGGATTTCCATTTGTCGTCAGCAATATAACTCCGCTTTGCTAGATAAACAACGATATTATAAACAAAACAGACTTAACACGGTATAAATTACAAAATCAGCAAAAACTTGATAAAAAGATATATCATTTCTTAAAAGAGGTTCCTTCGCAACCTCTTCAGGAAGTGTTTGCGCGCTTGGAAAAAGCCTATAAAAAGTTCTTTAAAAAGGATGCTGGCTATCCAAAAATAAAAAGTTTTAAAGAATATCGTTCTATTACTCTTACTCAATTTGGTATGTTCAAATATAAAAAGAAGGATGGTTCGTTGGGGACAAGCCGTCGTATGTGTTCTCTCACAAAAGGCGGTAAACTTCTTATCTCGAAATTAGGGGTGATTGATATCAAATGGCATCGTAAATTAGATGGCCGCGTTAAACAAGTTGTCATAAAACACCAAGGAAACCGTTGGTTTGCGACTTTTTGTGTTGAAAAACACGTAAACCAAGATTCTATTTGTGATGCAAATAAAACAACTGGTATTGATGTAGGCATCAAAAAATTTGCGGTTCTATCTAATGGGGAAGAAGTTCAGAATCCTACGTTCTTACGCAAAGAAGAGCGTAAATTAAAACGTGCACAACGTAAACATTCAAAAATGAAAAAAGGTTCGAAGAACTGGTGCAAACAAGTTGACAAATTACAACAAATTCATGCCAAGATAGCGAATCAACGTAAGGATTTCTTGCACAAACTAAGCTTCCGATTAACCAACAGCTATGGTGTAATTTGTATAGAAGACCTAAAAATCAAAAATATGGTACGTAACCGTCACCTAGCAAAATCCATCCACGATGCAGGTTGGGGGATGTTCCGTACATTCCTCTCCTACAAGGCAAAACTAAATGGTGGATGTTTGGTACTGGTAAAACCGCACTACACGTCACAAAAATGTTCGAATTGCGGGGAAACAGTTAAGAAATCACTTTCTGTTCGTACGCACGTATGCAAACAATGTGGTACTGTACTGGATCGTGACCACAATGCAGCGATTAACATTGAAAAAGCCGGCTTAACGCAAATTGCGTATCAGCCAACATATTAAATGTACATAACATCTATATAACTGTAGGGCAAGGTCTTGTCCGAACAGTATAATCTACGCCTGTGGAGAGCGTGTAAGACCGAATCTCGTAAGAGATAGGCAATGCTTGTAGAATCAGGAAGCCCCCACTTCAAGCAGTGATAGCCGGTAAGTGGTGGGTAGTTCACTATACTTTATATAGAAAACTAAGAGATAAAATATAAGAAAAAACGGCGAACCCTCCACGTAGGAGAATCTACCATCACAAATAACTGATTATTTCACACCTAATTTTCCTTCCACTATCGTAGGAAGCTCGTCTTTCTGCACTTCTTCCCAAGCTGTTACACCTTTTTTATCTGAGTGATATACACGTAGGAATGCTTTTTTACGAAGATTCTTTTGCGCAGTAAATTCTAACTCCTGTTCTTTACCTTCCTTATCAAAACCCGATAATATATATTCATACTCCTTTCCCATCACTTCACCATCCATAGATTTTGAAACTCCCTCTTTTCCATCCATTGTAATTTGAACGTAATATTCATCTTTACCCATACGGTTGATATCACAACCAACTAATAAGCTTGCAAATATAACTAAAATACTAAAAAGTGCAATATGTCTTTTCATGTTGTTCACCTCTTTGATTTTCTATTATACTGTAATCTTATTCTGTTTTCGTTTGAAGAGAAATTCAAAAACATGACGTCCACATTACATTTTCGTAAGATAACAAAATTAACTACGTAAATACTTACAAATGAGATATTATCCCCCTAGACGCTATACAATGAAATATTTGCTTAACCATTGAAAATCATTTGAAGGATTACTTTCTTCTTCATGTTCTTTACTATTTCATGACTTGTTTCAAATTAACTCCCCTCATTTACCGCCTTCTAACAATCCACATCACACACGGCTTAATACATTATCAAAAAGAAAAAAGCTCTGCACTATGCAGGCTTTCTTTATGATTTCACCGCTAAATTATTCATAAAACTTTCTATAGAATTCGCCTGAAATATACGAAAATGGGGAGATTGAACGTCGTAATGTTTGTCAGTAATTATAAGGATTGAAGGAAAGAATTTAGAACCTTTCGGTTGCCAGGATTCATTGTGCCATTCTTGGCTATGGAAGTATAACTCGTATCTGTTTATCTTATCTTGCATTATTTTTTTACTGTACACTGACTTTTGAACTTCAATAAAGAATGGTGATCTACGCCATATAGTAAAAGCATCCGGCTCCATATATTCTTTCCCATACTTTGGTTCAACTTTGAATAGTTTAGGATTTTCATAATGAACGAGTTGTTTGTATACGTCCACAATACCAAGGAAATGAGGGGTTTTTTGACTTGTCTTTCTGATAGAACTCGGTTGCGGAAAATAAATGTATGGGTGCTGCCAAACATTCGCATCAACATAGCCATCTCTTCTTAATCGTTTCATAACCGTATTACAGCAAGTTACCGCATTCTTTAAGCCTTGAAAATGCAAGTCAATAATATCGTCACGGGACATGCATCTAAATCGCTTCAAATCATTCAAAATTCCTTTATCTCTACTCTTCATCATCTAACACCCCAAATAACGGAATTTCTTCTTGCGATGAATTCTGAAGTATTTTCTCCTCTTTAGACGTGCAATATGGTTTAACAATTTGTTTCGCCTTACTTAATTCCAAATAGGGAGCTTGCACTTTCTTTAATCCATTTCGTTTTAAAATCATTTGGCCAGATTGCTCTAAGTGCTCTGAACCAGGAGTACCCATGATATTACTATTAATTGCACTATCACATTTAAAGCCGATTCTAACGGTCATATTTAGTTTTAACTTACCATCTAACACTTTCGCATCTGGCCGCTGCATACTAAGCATAAGAAAAACTCCAAGTGATCGACCGACTGCTGAAATCTTTTCAATTGTAGTCATACACTCTTTTTCATCTTTAAGCATAGCCACTTCATCGATAGCAAGTAGAATATATGGTTTTTGATGATCTGGATTTAATTTGTTGTAGGCATCAATATGATCAACCTCATATTCTTCCATAAGTTTTCTTCGTGCTCTAATTTCCTTCCACACCTTTTGAAGCATTATTTTCATTTCAATTTCTTCCATACAAACTTCTTTTACATGCTTCACTCTTCGCAAGAAATGAAATTCAGAGTTTTTTAAATCTCCAAGATACAAATGCAACGTATCAGGAGACATATATTGAATGAGTGTGGATAGTACAACACGTACCATACTACTTTTCCCGCTTCCCGTTTCCCCTGCAATTAATAAGTGCGGTGAATTGGAGTCAATCATATCGTACGCAATCATTTTTCCGAATTGGTCCCTGCCAACCACAACAGGTAAACGGTAACCTTTTAATAGTGGCTGCCACTCTTTATAACAATAATTGTACGATTTTAGCCCAGCATTTGAACGGAATACATGTAGGACAAATCTTTTCACATCACCTTCAATCGTAATATTCCGTCCTAATATTTGCTGAAAACAAAACCACTTCTTTTCAATCTTCTGTGGATCTAATCCGTTTGGTATGGTAAAAACATACCTCACGCTTTCTGCTGAAGAAGAAACATTATGTACCTTTGGATAAATAGGCACTTTTCCCCCGCGTGTTTGATGTTCCGTATATAAACCTGCTTTTCCGAACACCTCCATAAGCTGATTCCTTAACCTTTGCGTACGAAGCCACTCCTTTATAATCCCCATTACTCCCTTCCCTCCTTAAAACATGATTACGATACGAACAAATACATATCCAATCAAGCAAACTCCACCAATTCGCGTTCCGTGATAAATACCTTCACTTACAAATTTAGCTGCCGATATATAGTCATGTCGCACCAAGTATTTTTCTAACATGACTGCTCCGATTAAAATCGTTCCCATAACTCCTAATGCAATGTAAGTATGTAATACCCGATCCGAAATATGAAGGAATGCGAAAGGACTTAATGAATTACGTATTTTCTTTTCTTTATCTTTGTATAACCGATCCATAAACTCGCGAAAAGGAATTGTTTCTTTCCTAGCACGCATTTAAATGCCCCCTTTATAAACAGAATTTAGAATATAGATATTACCTAGCTTCATCTACTTAATACCGTGGTAGTTTTACCTTGGTAGAAATCTTGATAAATAATGTGGTAATCATTCGCAACTTACTTTGGTAACCTCTTATTCTTCTACCTTAATAAATACCGTGGTAGCTGCTTTGATACATCATATTGTGGACAGCTTGTACATTATGTAAAAAACTTTTTCCGTCTATGCGAATAGTTTTTTACATTTATGTCCACAATGTTGAAAATGGGTTCAGGAGGGATTTAAGTGTTTTGGAAATTCGGAGGTAAAAACCGAACGAAATTAGGTAATTTTTTAGATCGGAATGGCTTCACCCAAAATGATTTAGAAAAGAACGCGAAATTAAGTCGCCCTACAGTTTCAAAGGCGTGCAATGATAAAGAATACATACCTAGTCCAACTGTAATGAAAAAAATTTTAAAAGTTATTAGGCAAATAAAACCCAACGTTAAATCCACCGATTTTTGGGATATGTAAAAACTGGCTAACTAGAGTCAGTTTTATTTTTTTTAAAAAAACCTTTATAACAGAACGCATATTCGTATATAATAAGAACAGACGTTCTTATTTAAGGAGGCATAACGGTGTATGACTACTCAATTTTGCCAAATCGAATTGTTTTATGTGTAGATCTTCGCAGCTTTTATGCAAGCGTGTCCTGTATCAAGATGGGCTTAGACCCACTGCATACTAAATTAGCTGTAGTAGGAGATGTGAACAGGAGTGGCTCCATTGTTTTGGCTGCAACACCACCATTAAAGGCATTAGGTGTTAAGAAAATGGCAAGGTTGTACGAAATACCACGGCGTAAAGACATTCTTGTAGTAAACCCAATCATGGGAACTTATATAAAATGCTCAAATTACATAACAAAATTAGCTTTACAATACGTTCCGATTGAGGATTTCCACCAATACAGCATCGATGAATTCTTTATGGATATTACAAATAGTATCCATCTGTTTGCGAATGAGCCATATGAATTTGCGTTGAAATTCAAACGTGAAATATATGAGAAAACAAGAATTGAATGCACAATTGGGATTGGGCCTAATCCTTTAATGAGTAAGATTGCTTTAGATGTGGAAGCGAAGAAGACAAAAGACTGCATCGCATATTGGAAGTACGAAGATGTACCCATAAAATTATGGCCGATACGACCACTTAGTAAGTTTTGGGGGATTTCGAGTAAAACAGAAGTAAAGTTAAATCGAAAAGGAATACATTCAATTGGAGACTTAGCGCAATACCCGCTCAAATACTTAAAACAAAGCTTTGGGGTTATTGGCGAAGAATTACACTTACATAGCAACGGCATTGATTTTAGCCGTATTGCAGAAAAATACATACCAACAACAACTTCAATGGGTAAGAGCCAAATACTCATGCGTGATTACACAATAGAAGAATTTCCAATTATCCTTCTGGAACATATCGAAGAAGTTTGTTATCGGATGAGAAGACAAAACAAACTAGCTCAAACAATCCATTTTTCCATTGGTTACAGTAAAAATTACGCTGGTGGTTTCAGAAAAACTCACACTATGAACCGACCAACTAATTTAACAATGGATATCTATCATATTTGTACATATTTTTTACATAAGTTTTATACCGGGGAACCAATTAGATCTATCAATGTTTCTTTAACCAATTTAATCAATGAAGGTGAAGAACAAATATCTCTTTTTGACAATGTAATACAACGAGAAAAAGAAATGAAATTAACGAAGGTAATGGATGAAATACGCACTAAGTTTGGTAAGAACAGCATATTAAGAGGAATTTCTTATACAAATAGTGCTACAGCAAGATACAGAAACACATTGTTAGGAGGACACAAATCATGAACAACACTAATATGCCAAAGGGACGAGGAATGGTGAAATGGACGCCATTTGCTGCAATGACAGAACAATTTGACGGTATACGTGAGATTATTAAGGAAAAGAATAAAGTAGCACGTCCAATCTTAACTTCTGAAGAAATAGAACTTATCGAGAACATGTTATTATGCTCATTACTATCTGAAGAAGAGGTGTTGATTACATATTACGAAGATGGCTATCTGCTTACTAACTACATGACCGTGACTGATATTGATCCATTGAATTGTTCTATACTATGTACAGATGCTTTTTATAACAGGATTACTCTTAAATTTATGGATGTTGTTGATGCAAAATAAAAGCATTCAATGCAAAGTATAAATACTAAATGTGATGATTGCGCTCCCCCCTTGGAATAAATGAATTCGAAGCTAAGGATATGAAACTATATTTTAAAGATATAATAAATGAAACATAAGTCAAAAATATCTTATAACAAAAGTGACTCTTGTTTTGTTAGCTTGATAGCGATGTGGCGATACCCCATCGCCATCAACTTAAGTAATTAATTGTTCACCAAAACGCTATGATCGCTTCTTTTAGACGGAAAATTAAGAAATTTAAAGAAAGAATTGAAGAGTTGGAAGATGAAAACAAAAAATTACGCAAAACAGTAAGTACAGAACTAGTAAATTATATGAAAATTTTATAATAAAGTTATGGAAGTAAACTTTGATACATAGAACATAAAAAAGAGACAGCAATCGCTGTCTCTTACTAAACTAAAGGGTGCGTTAGTTAATTAGCAGTTTAAAATTCTTATTTATTCCCTTTTACTAATCAATTTTTTCTATACGCACGCGTTTTATAAATAATGACAACACAAGTCCAATGAGCGAAATAACTGCTATAAAGAAGTACACATACTTAGTTCCTTCAGCTGGAAAATTTATAACTATCGCTTTTGACATAAAAAATCTCTCCATTTCTATATATTTTAGTTAGAGTAGATTTCTAGTTGTCATCTTAGATTGAAATTTATATTATTTCGAAATTTGGTAATTAGAAACAAATTTCTCAATTTCTTCAATAGCTTTTTTGTATCCTCCAGCATCTCGAAGCGTCTCTCCGACTTTACGACTCTTCTCCTTAAATGTTGCATCATCCATTACTTTCTTTACAGCTTCACGTAACAACTCCGGCGTTAATTCTTTACGATCCAGTCTTATTCCAGCCCCTACCTCGGCTACTCGTTTTGCAACTAATGGTTGATCTCCTGTCACTGGAACTACAACTAACGGAACACCATAATATAATGCTTCACTTGAGCTATTCATACCGCCATGTGTAACAAATACATCAGTATGTTTCAATACTTCTAATTGCGGGACATAATTATACACTTTAAAGTTATAGGGAATATCCTTAAATTGGTTTATATTTATTTTTTTCCCAACAACTAATATAACAGTCGCATCGATACCTTTAAAAGCTTCAAAACATTTCTCATAAAACTCTGGCTGCTCATTAAAAACTGTTCCCATAGAAATGAAAACAACTTTTTTGTTCTTTAAATCTTCAATAGGAAAACTTCCTATCTCTTTACGAGTGGCAATTGATGGACCGATAAATTTATACGATTCATCAAATACATCCGAATACGGCTGATACTCTTTAGAAGTATATACAATTGTAATATCTCCAGGATGATTCATAATATCATATAGACTATTACAGTCCATTCCATATCGCTCTTTCCATTGTTCCATTCCAGCTAAACACGATTGGTATAGTGGATCATTTTCATCTATTTGTCTCGATTCTTGTTCATCATTAAATGTAATGTATTGATTAAAAGCAAAAGTCGTACAGGAAGAAACGCTTGGTAATTGTAAGATATTCGCTATAATACGTCCTACTGGAAAATGATTATCATATATCAAATAATTGTACTTTTCTCCTTCTGTTTCATCTACAATTTGAGTAACAATACGTTCTGATGCTTCTATCATATGAGATAGCATCGTTAAAGGACTACCGCCTTCATTCACTCGTTCCATAATATTGATTTGTGAAAGAAAATTCTCAAATGCTCGAAATTCCGCACCTGTTGCTTCAATCTTCTTTCTATAATCCTCAATACAATATGCAACAACTGTTTCTCCACGCTGAATTAACTCACTAACAATTGCTAATGTCGGATTAATATGACCTTCTCCGGGAAAATTTATTACGAGTACATTCGCCATTACACTCTCTCTCTTTCATTTAATATAGTTAAATTAATAATTAATTATGTTAATCAATATCTATTATAAACCAATCTATTCTATTCCTTCATATATTTCTCTTCATTTTACTATTGAGAAATATTTTCTACTGCTACTGCTACTACTATTACGAGCACAAGATCTTAATAACACCTAATAAATTCAACCTTTACTTTTTATATCCCGTATATAAGACTTGTATATTTTAAACCATTTATATATAAATAGTTATTTTTATAATTCTAACAATAATTAAGGTACCTCCAAGTTCTCTATCGCGTTTGAAGATTCTTAACTTACCAGAAGCGTTTTCTTGCAGCATTTGCTCATATTAATTAGAAAAAAAGCGCATAAATTTAATGTCACCAATATTGCGGAAAATAACTTATGAAATTTCTTTTGCTCTCGCTGCAGCGTCAATTTTTTCTTTATGAATTTCCATTTTGGCCTTAACATTTCTATAAAAGTAACACTTTCCATTATTATCTTCAATGTTGCTTGTTAGATAGTTAAATAATAACTTTAGAGCTAAAGATGTTCGTATAACTGTCTTTATTTTATTCTAGTCATACAAAACTCCCCCTAATTATCAGATTGTGTCTAACAATTAGGGGGAGTTCATATTTTAGGACTTTGTTTTGAAATCTCTAATAATTTTTTAAACACTCTCTTTTCAAGCAAACGTGAATTGGTATAGGTCAAAATATTAATATAAGAAAAAATATAAAATAACTATTTTTTCTGAATTTTGTTGAAAAATAAATTGAAATCACTCAAATAATGTTGCTAGTTTGCTATGATGGTAATAAATAGTATTAAGATACTTCTATAGGATGGGGGAATATATAATGATTGTTTCTACAAAGGGGAATAATGAAATTACAAAACTTTTAAATGAGTGGTATATTGAAATCCGCTCAAGACGTATAGGAAATGCTCATCGATTGAAAGAATTAATTGATTCTAAGATTCATAGCATCGAAGAAGATCAGAATTTATTGCTCTACTACTCACTACTAGATTTTAGATATCAATTTGTCATTGATAATTTAAGCGTTTCAAAAAGAAGTTTTGACAAAGTTGAGGCTTTTGATATGCCTACAGATAATTTCTTAGCTTATTATTATCACTTTTTCAAAGGGATTCATGCCTCTACTATTGGCGAATATCAAATCGCAAAAGAGAGTTATGAAAAAGCGGAAACACTTTTAGACTGCGTTCCTGATGAATTAGAAAAAGCTGAATTTTATTATAAAGTTGGAGCTTTTCATTATGATATATATCAAGGGCTCCTGTCTTACAAAAAGGTAACAGAGGCACGAGAAATCTTTGCTCAACATGCTGGGTATGAGATTAATGTAGCGTTTTGTGATAATCTTATAGGCTTAGCTTGTACTCATTTGAGAGAATGGGAACTAGCCGAAGAATATTTCACGAAAGCAATGGATATGTTCCAAAAAACAGATGAAGAGCAATTCATTTTAATGGTGCGTCAAAATTTAGGGTTAATGTATGCTACTCAAAACCTTTCACCATTAGCTATTAGATATCTCTCAGAAGTAAATCAAAAAATGCCTAACAATTATAAGGCACTTTTTATTGAGGCAAGAGAGCATATGAAGAATGGGGATCATTCCGTTGCAAAAGATCTCATAGCAAAAGGATATTCTATTTGTGAAGAGGTTGATAATATAGAATATCTTCACCATTTTAAAATCTTAGACGCAATGAATGCAGATTTTCCTGCCGAAGCGCTTGAAAGAACAGTGCTAGAAGGCGTATCATATTTTAAAGAGCAAGAACTTTTTGAATACATCAAAGAATATGAAGAAAATCTTGCTATTGCACTCTATAAAGAAGATAATCATGTTAAAGCAAGTCAATATTTTTATTCAAGTTCTCAGGCAGGAAAAAAAGCTTTTGAGAAGGAGGCATTAAAATGAAAAAAACATTTTTTGGTTTAGTTGGTGTAATTACTGCTTTAACTTTAATGTTTGGTGCCCAATCCCCTATGGAAACGCAAAAAGCTATTGATGTTGTTCAATACGCACACGGAAATCATGGTGGTTAAAATTTAGATTTAATGAATTTAGAATGGTTAATGCATTATAAAAAGGGAAGAAAAATTTCTTCCCTTTTTTAGATTGTTTTATCTTTTATATACTATTATTATTTATTCTCTCACCCTATAAACCTAGTACACTAACAATCTGGCATGCTTTGGAATTTACAATATGATAGTACATCTCTAATCCCCTTCTTTCTGAACGCAAAATCTTCCCTCGCATTTTAGATAAATGCTGAGATACGGTAGATTGAGGCACATCTAATAACTCTGTTAACTGTGTTACATTACAGATTTTGTGACGTTCTAGTTCCTTCACAATTTGTAATCTAACTGGATGAGCCATAATCTTTAATAATTCTACATCCGCCTCTGGGATTTTGTACATTTCATTACTTACTTGCATTGTTGTCATTTTTAATTTCTCCTTTTCTAAATTCCTTTTTTATTTTTAATATCAATTTATGAGCATTTTATATTTGTACAAGTGTATTTAGATAATAATCAGTGTTTTATTTGGTCTTTTGTCTCTCTGTCAGGTTTAATATATAGAAGTATTATAATGGCTAAAAATCCAACAAAAGATAGCATAGGTATTGAGATGAAACCAAATAAATTTAAGCGATCTTCCGTACAAGAAACTCCTACAGAACATATTTTCATCTCACTCGCAGGGAAGGTTTGAATCGTTATTTGATAAACAGCTAGCAATAAACCACAAAGTGCAACTGGGAATGCATATGTACTTACCAATGGGTCTTTTCTATACATACCAACACCTAATATCAACACTAAGGGATACATGGCCATCCTTTGATACCAGCACAAATCACATGGGGGAAGTTTCATCCATTCACTAAAAACCAAGCTTATAAGCATTGCACTAGTAGCTATCGTCCAAGCAATTGCAATATGATACTTTCGAATTAATGTCATTCTTCATTCACCTCATTTAATGTTCTGCTCTACTTAGCGTCCGTATGTGATTAGCTTATTTCCATGCTTTGAGAATCCTGTCTCGATGGAAAGTATCCAATCGTTGATATCTTCCCAGTCATATCCTTTTTCTTTTAGTTCTATCGGGAACTTATTCTCGAAATCATCCCGCATTTCGTACATACTTTCCAATGCTTTTTCCATTGGACCAAATTTATAAAAAATGTGCGTGTTTACACGTTTGTTTCTCTTTTCTGATACAGCCAAATATACGTATCGTTTTTCTTTCGCTAAAACGAATTTCAAGAATCCCGCTACCTGACTCATCTCTTCCATCTCCTTCGCGGTTTTCCTTACCACTCTCTTTTTAGTGTGAGTAAGGAAAACTTTCTCTCTTACAGTTTAATTCAATGAATATCTCATTTTTTTGCTTTGAAAATAAAAAAAAACACTCATCATCACAATGTTTATTACACCAGCTGCAGCTCCAATTTTTGAAATAACATAGATGTATTCGTTACTACTGAAAGGCATCATGCTCGAAAATATAAAGACAATCGAAATAACAAACGATAAGATCATGTTTCTTTTATTCTCTTTCACACTTAAAAACCTCCTTATTTTAATCTCAAAGCATTAGTATTCTTACTATGCTTGAGTGATATGCGTTAAGCGGCATCATTTCGGTTATAATGATGTTTCTTTTCATCCACAAAACCTTTGATACTCCACACTCCACTTTTAGATGATTTTGCTTTCTTTTCTGCATCTAACATTTGTGGAAGCAGCGTAGTGTTCGGTTTAGTAATATAAGCTACAATTCCGTATCCTGATTTGACCATTAATTCATTTACATGTATTCCCTCGCAAAATAAATACGCTAATTTTCTGCCATACTTGTCTTCTTTTTGTCCATGATCATATACCAGGGTTACATCTTTTCCTTCTATTTGTTTCTTTAGAAAAGAAGATGCTTCTTTACCCATCTTTTGTGGCGGAATCTTTCGAGAAACAGATTCAGGGGTGTCTAATAATAGTAACCTTACCGTCTGCTTCTTCCCGTTTACTTTCACATCTACTGTATCTCCGTCTTTTACATGTATTACTTTTCCTTTACCCGTTTCTAAGCCTTTTAATTTCTCCCTGTATACTTCCGGAATATCAACATTACTCTTTCCTTCTACATTTTGCTGGATTGCTTTCTGGGCCGTTTGTGCAGGCCTCGAATCATTTGTTTGTGTTGAACTGCTACATGCTGTAATTTGAAAGACTAATGATGTTATACAAACAATCTTAATCCATGGTTTCATACCGTAGTATCCTTTCCTATTAGTATCAATATACAAATGGACTATATGCTGGATTAACTTCTTTATAATCACAACATAAGCAAAATCGAACCCACTTTGGATATTCGTTAAACGTAGCCCTGAATGATTGCTTTTTACACTTGGGACATGCTGATATTTCATTCCCCTTATTACGCTTATGACTCTCCACACTCTCAAAAGATACATCTGTAGATGGTATTTCACTCGTACGCAATATATCTTCCCCCTCTCTATTTTTTTAGGGATTTATAGACAACGAAAAAAGGACACACCTATGGCATATGTATGCGTAGGTGTGTCCTTTTGCAGGTAGATTTAGAAGTATTTTGTTACTTTCATCATATCATAATTCTTATTAATTTTATATACAGAATTTAAGATTTTATGATATTATTTCTTTTTCTCATATACAAAAGTAATCCTCTTCTGTTCGGAGTCATATGTTAATTTCGCACCAAACATTTTTCCTGTTTTCTTCGATACAAATCCTTTAATTGTATCCATCATATGTATCAAACCTTTCTTTTTTGGTGTAAAAAGTGTTTTATTACATGATAAAAAGCACCCTACACAAGGATGCTCTTAATGTGATAAGGAGTTAGATATGAGTGAATAAGGAACAACGCAGGGTTGTACCTATACTTGTCCTTATCAAAAGGTGACATAATAACAGCACCCGTTTCCACGAGTACTTTGGTAAAAAAGGGATTAGATGAAATATAACTTGTTTTATACTATATGCTTGTCTCTTTTAAAGTGTGAAAATGAAAAAGAGCACTCTCCTTAAGTGCTCTCTCGTAAAGAATATCGGTAATTATATTTGCAACCGTTCTATATAAGTGTATGCTTCTCAATTATCTTTATGTCTGAAATTGTTATTATATAATCCATTACGGTATGTCATATTTCGTATAAAAAAGAGTAACCATACTTTGATTTGATGTATTTCCAGCTGCATCTACAGCCTTCACTGCATATTTATATTCCTTGTTAGCTGTTAAGTTTTTATCAGTAAACGTCGTTCCTTGTACCTGAATTGTTATTTGTTCATTTGGCTTAGCATATAACCCTGTTGACTCGTATACACTAAAATTTCATTCCCTTCTTTCAATATTTTGAAGTTGGTAGACATCTCCTTTTCCTAAAACTGCAAATACTCGATTTTCCACATTAACAGAATTTTCATACTGTAACATTGTAGATACTTTCTTTTGCTGTGCTTGTTCTTCCGCAAAGACTTCAAATTTAGGCGTTATTCCAGTAGCAAACATAGATAATGTGGCAGTTATCATTACTAAATTTTTTGTTTCTACCCCCTTTTCATAATATCCCTCTGTTGAATTTCTAGATACTTACAATATAAATATACTCATTTATATAAGAAAATGGATATATTTTAATTCACTTGATAAGAAGAATATTCAAATGAACGTATGAGAAAAAGAAAGAGTTTAATACGTTTATTATAAAAAACGTATTAAACTCTTTGAAATGTCGAAATATTAACACATTATACTTTGGTATAAAAACTTCTAAACAGTTGTAACTAATCACCCCAAAACGAAAAAAGAGCTGACTTCTCAAAGTAACTAATGTAGAGAAAGAAAATTTTCATTTTGGGGGTACTTCAAAATCTTAGCTTGATAGCGATGGGGTTTTATAAAATTCTTAAGTTGATGGCGATGTGGCTGGACCTCTTATAGTTTATACAATTCATTAGATTTGTTTCATTATTCATTATTATAGTTTGATTTTGAAAGCACGTGCAGAATTTCATCCACTGCTTTTTTATATCCACCTGCCGCTTGGAAAGAATCCCTAATTTTACAACTATTTTCTTTGAATTCTTTTCTATATAGTACTGCTTCTGTCTCTTCTCGTAATATTTCTGGAGTTAAGCTCGTTTTGTCTAAATGAACACCCGCTCCTAATTCAGTTACTCTTTTAGCAACTAAGGGTTGATCCGCTGAAATAGGTATTACAACTAATGGTACCCCGTAATATAATGCTTCACTCGAACTATTCATTCCTCCATGTGTAATGAATACATCTGTATGCTGTAATACTTCTAATTGTGGAACATATTTATATAGAATAAAATTAGGAGGAACATTTTTAAATTGTTCTATATTTGTTTTTTTACCAATTGCCAATACAATTGTTGCAGGTGTGTCTTTAAAGGCTTCAAAGCATTTTTCATATAAAGTTGTTTGTTGATTGAGAATAGTTCCCATGGAAATGAAAATCACTTTTTTACCTTTTAAATCTTCTATAGGAAAATCTTCCACATCATGACGCGGTGTGATAGAAGGCCCAACAAATATAAAAGAATCATCAAATTCATTTGCATACGGTTGATACTCCTTCGAAGTATATACAATTGTAATATCTCCCGGATGGTTTATTACGTCACGGAAGCTATCGTACGTGACTCCGTATTGTTCTTTCCATTTGTTAATAATGTCTATACAGTTTTTATTTAAAGGAGATTTTTCACCTAAATATTTAGAATTATCGATTCCGAATAACGAAATCGAATCATTAAAAGCAAATGTTGTACATGAAGAAATCTTTGGTAATTGTAAAGCGGATGCTATAATATATCCCGCCGCAAAATGATGGTCATAAATTACATAATCAAATTGTTCACCTTCGATTTCGGATAAAATATCTTTTACTAGTCTATCCATGACAGAGATCATGTTAGATAACATATCTAACTGATTAACTTTTTGTTTAACATCCTTATTGATATCTGTTTTTGGCCGAAAGTTTTCATATGTTCGAAATTCGGCACCTGTCTTTTCAATTTTATCTCTATAATCTTCAATACAATAATAAACAACTTTTTCGCCTCGTTGTATCAACTCACTTACAATTCCAATTGTCGGATTCACATGACCTTCTCCGGGGAAATTAATAAAAAGTACTTTTGACATAATAAACACTCCTCATTTGTATATCTTAATTTATAATTATTTTAATTAAATATTAAAGCGTAATTATTATTTTCAGGGAGAAAATTATTAAATATATTATAAATGAGTCATCTAGAGATGTATGGTGAGGGATATTTTTTATTTTGCCGCTGAAACATATCTTTATATATTAGCTACAAACAATTGAGGAACACCTAAACCAATTTAGATAGCAACCTCCATATTCTGTAATATTTTTACCACTAGTGTATATCTCGTTTTTTAAATCGGCCTCCACGTACTTCTGTAATATCTGCTACAGCTAAGAAAGCAGCTGGGTCTAGTTCTTCAATTAAAGATTTTAATTTAGCCTCTTCAAGTCGGTTAATAATGCAAAAAATAACCTTTTTATTATCCCCCGTATAAGCACCTTCGCCGTGAAGATATGTGACTCCACGACCTAATTGTGAATTAATTGCTTCGCCAAGTTCTTCTTGCTGTTCACTGATAATCCATACAGATTTCGATTGTTCAAAACCATTAACTACGGTATCAATTGCCTTCGATGCAATGACATAAGCTAAAATGGAATACATTGCTCGATCCCAACTGAATACAAATCCTGCGGCTCCTAAAATAAAAACATTAAAAAACATAACAATTTCTCCTACAGAAAAAGGGATTTTCTTATTAACGAGAATTGCGAGAATTTCTGTACCATCTAATGCCCCTCCATATCTAATGACTAGACCAACCCCAACACCAAGTGCCATACCACCAAAAATAGTAGCAAGAAGAATATCATCTGTAAATGCTGGAATTGGGTGAAAAAGTGTAGTCAAAATTGATAAAGTTAATATCCCAAAAATAGTAGAAAACGCAAATGTTTTTCCAATTTGTTTATGCCCCATAAAAACAAAAGGAAGGTTTAATAAAAATAGGAAAACACCTAAATTTAATCCTGTGAGGTGAGAAAGCATAATCGAAATTCCGGTAATGCCTCCATCAATAACTTGATTAGGAATTAAGAAAATCTCAAGTCCTGTGGCCATTAATAGCGCTCCAATGATTATAGCTATAGTTCGCTTAATAATTTGAAGCATGGGTAATCTGTGATGTTTTACTTTTATTTGTGCAGTGTCAGCCAAACGTATGCATCCCCCTTAATAAATTTTCTTTTTCCTTGCTCTCATATTATTGTTTAACAATTTAAATCATTTACTTTTTTATGGATATCCTTCATTTTTTCATCCAAAGATTTTACCGTTTCTGCTGCCTCTTTAAGTTCTTTTTCAAGATAGAAAGGGATTTTTTTATCATACTTATAATAAATTTTATGTTCTAGGCTAGCCCAAAAATCCATCGCTAAGGTGCGAAGCTGAATTTCAACATAAACCTTCTCTACATTTTTGGATAGTGTCACAGGAATTTGAACAACTACATGTAAACTTTGATATCCATTTGATTTTGGGTTTGTAATATAATCTTTCACTTGTACAATTTTGATATCATTTCGGTTAGATAATTGTGAATAGATATCATAGATATCGCTTACAAAAGAACAAATAATTCTCATCCCAGCAATATCATACAAATGTTCTTTCGTATTTAACAGGGAAGGACTAATTTTCTTTCGATCAAGTTTTGATTGAATACTTTCTAAAGACTTGAGTCGTATCTTAATATGTTCAATTTGATTGTGATTATTTAAATATTTTGCTTCCTCAGCTATAATATTGATTTTTGTTTTCATTTCGTCCAAGGCAAACTTATAAGGTAATAAGAACTGACCCCATTTTTTCATATCTTCCATTTGGAGCTTCCTCATTTCTTTGACTTCTAAAACTTTCATTTATTCGAACCTTTATAAAGCCCTTTTTTAAGCAAAGAAAGTTCTAAAGCATAGTTTTTCACTGATTCATCGAAAGGTATTTCCTTTGCGAAATTTTGAATAAGATTTTGAAATGTCACCGCCATGACAATCTTCATGATATGAAATATTTCTCGTTCTTCTACAATGTTCAATTTTTCTTTATTTATTAACACCATGATTTCTGATAATCGACTTTTATTGTTTTCCTCGTTCACATTTCGGATCAATGTATTTTCAACTTTATAATTCATATTCAAAAAGGCATTTCTAAAAAATTTTCGATTTTCTAGGTTCTGAAATTTTGTTAGCATATATTGGTATAATTCAATATGAGCGTCAAATAAATCACCATCCTTTTCTTTTAATATCGAAATAAATTTTTCATTGTTCTTTTTGGAATATTCATCTAATAAAAAGAAGAAAACATCTTCTTTATTCTCAAAGTATTGATAAAAACTTCCCCTAGGTATTCCAGCATCTTTGATGATGTTGGAAATTGATGCTTCAAATAAAGAAACTCTTGAAAATTCTTTCATTGCTGCCTGAATTAATGCTTCTTTCTTTTCACCTGCTAAATTAAAAAATGTTTGTTTGGGCATTTTTTCCTCCGATCATACGAATGACAATATGTCATCCCCGTTTATAAATATGGGTCTTTTTCATTATTAATATTCTATAAAGCGAAAAATTTCATTTAAGTCCTGTTAATGAATACTCTTCATTATCCTAAGGTTAACACAAATTAGATTTGTGTTAACCTTAGATACAAATCACTATTCTATTCAAACCTCAGTGATTCCATTGGATCCAACTTTGCAGCTTTGGATGCTGGCATAATTCCAGCTATTACACTTACAATTATACTTACCGCTATACCTAAAAACATATTTTGAGCTGTTAGATTGATCAGCTCTGCACCAAAGCTATTTGATAACAGGCTATTCCCAATTAAACTAATTACACTGGCACCTGTTACAGCTATTAAACCACTAAATAAACCAAGCAAAGCGGATTCTGAGAAGAAAATTCGTTTTATATCTTTCTTTCTCGCTCCTACAGCACGCAATATTCCGATTTCTTTTGTTCTTTCAACTACACTGATATATAAAACGACTAAAATCATAATACCTGAAACAATTAGAGAGATTCCCGAAATTCCTGCTAGAAGTGCAGTTGCCATATCTAAATAAGATGTAACTTGTTTAAGCATTTCAGCCATTTGGGAACTTTCAAATCCATATTTGTCTAATTCGGTTTTAATTCCTTCTACCTGTTGTTGTTTTTCAGCAAAAGCATTGATTTGAGTAGGGCTTAAAGTCAACCCCTGCTCTGCATATGTTTTCTCTAATGTTTCATATTGTACATATGCCATAGTTATCCCTTGCGGCCCCATATTTTCAGCTTTATATACACCGGATACTTTTAATTTATTCTCGATAGTAACAGGTTTATTGCCCTGTCCTATTTCGTTCACATAGACACTTATTTCTTTGCCAATTAATGAATTGTAGTCTTCTCCATTGCTTAATGATTTAGCTAGTGCCGGTGTTAAAAGAACTTCATTTTTGCTAGGAAGATTTCCTTTTTCTAAATTTTCTTTCTTTACAGAATCGGTCATTGTTGAAAATTTCATAATATCTGAACGCTTATCTCCATATAATGCACTACTTTTCATGTCAAAAGATGTTACTTTTTCTATACTCTTAACGTGTTCAATATTTTTAATTTTTTCAATATCTTCTTCCTTTAAAGGATCTTTTGCCGCTAGCATGGACATGGAATTGTCGGCCTTATCTTCTTTCCCTTTTGTAATTTCAACCATTAAAGGGTTCATGCTGGAGTTGATTTCATCATTCATATACTTTGTAACACCGCTACCTAAAGACAACATCAAAATAACACTTAATATACCGATGGAACCACCTAAAGCAACTAGTATATTTCTTTTTGCATTCAACTTCATATTTTTTAACGCAAGTTTGAGTGAAGAAGTTAGGCTCAGACTTTTGGATTTCACTTGTTTCGTTTTTTTGTTAGATGGATAACTTTCCTTCAAATGTATATCTTCAATAATTCTACCGTCATCGATTTTCACAATCCTACTACCAGAATCGGCAACCTTTTGAGAGTGAGTTACAGTAATTACAAGCCTTCCTTTCTTTGCAATGTTATCTAATAGTTCTAGTATTTGTTGACTTGTTTCTTTATCCAAAGCGCCTGTTGGCTCATCAGCCAAGAGAATGTCTGGTTCGTTTGCTAATGCGCGTGCGATTGCTACACGTTGTTTTTGCCCCCCAGAAAGTTGATTTGGCTTTTTCATCATATGTTCTTTTAAGCCAACTTCAGCTAAAAGTTCTTTCGCCCTTTCATTTCGTTCTTTTTCGCTTTTACTTGCCATTTGCATCGCAATCGTTACGTTCTCTAACACACTTAAGTGAGGAATTAAATTGAAGCTTTGAAAAACAAATCCAATTTTATTTTTTCTATAATCATCAAGTTCATATTCCTTCATAGTCTTTAGGTTCTTTCCTTCTACAAGGACCTCTCCATTAAAGTCAGAGTCCATACCGCCAATGATATTCATTAATGTTGATTTTCCACATCCTGATTCACCAAGTATAGACACGAACTCCCCCTTATTAAAGGTTAAATTTATATCATGGAGGATCGTTGACTTTTCTTTTTTATATATGGTATATGATTTATTAATATTTTTTACTTCTAATAATTTCATTTATGCTCCTCCTAATAAAGTTGATTTTTTTATAATTTAGAAAAACTCTTTTTTTTCCGCTTGAGATATTCTTCTAATAAAATGAGAAAAATATCTGTAATCAAAATACTGATAAATCAACAAATCCTTGTTTAAGAATACTATTCCCCTCCAATCCAACCAACATATGACAACGTGTCACAATTGGGTATAAATCCATATTACATGACAACGTGTCATACGTCAAAGGGAAAATATGACACGTTGTCATAATCATTTAACCAAAATTTATTAGGAATTGAATCAATTTTTGGACTTCTAGATGCATGGAGTACTGAATGAAGATGATATCCATCCGAAAAATGTGGCACCTGACACTTTTAAGATTTAATGTATAAATAAAAGTAAGCTCCATTTTTAATTTAATGGAGCTTACTTTTATTTGCTAAATTTTTTGACCTATGACACAACCGAATAGTATGCCAAACATAAGGTATTTAAATTACATCAGCAATAATCTCAAAACTTGTCTTTGTTCAACCAACCTCATCCAGTAAATTAATTTTATGGTCTGGAAAGAGTCAATATCTATTTCTAGCCCTACCTACTATACCTTCGTACTTCATTCACCAGCTTTTAGCCACAAGGATCCTGAGAAAGAAGTTAGTAATTAATACTTAAGAGACTGATTCAAATTGACTATTATACAGATCCGCATAGAATCCACCTTTAGCTAGTAATTCCTCATGGTTTCCAGTTTCTAAAATGTCTCCCTCTTTCATCACTAAGATCAAGTCAGCATTTTTTATAGTCGAAAGACGGTGTGCAATGACAAAAGATGTTTTCCCAACTGTTAAACGATCCATTGCTTTTTGAATTAATAATTCCGTACGTGTATCAACTGAGCTTGTAGCCTCATCTAGAATTAATAATGGGGCATTTTCAATCATCGCACGGGCAATCGTAATTAATTGTTTTTGTCCAGCTGATAAATTCGCTTTATCATTTAATAAGGTATCATAGCCTTTAGATAAGTTTTTAATCGTATTATGCAGCCCAACTGCTTTGCATGTTGCTATGATTTCTTCATCTGAAACATTTTCCTTGGAATAGACAATATTGTCGCGAATCGTCCCTTCGAATAGCCATGTGTCCTGAAGTACCATACAGAATAGATCATGCACATATTCACGAGTTAATTGATTTATAGGAACACCATCAATAGTAATTTCTCCACTGTTGAGTTCATAGAATCGCATTAATAAATTGACTAATGTCGTTTTTCCAGCGCCCGTTGGACCTACGATAGCTACTTTTTGTCCTGCATTCACTTTAGCAGAGAAGTCTTTTATGATTAGACGATCTTTATCATAGCCAAATTTAACATGATTAAATTCCACATCCCCTTTGACATTGTCTAATCTCATTGTTTTTTCACTTTCATCTGACAATTCTTCTTCTGCTAAAAATTCAAATACGCGTTCACTTGCTGCTGCTGTAGATTGCAGATTCGTTGCAGCTTGTGCTAATTGTGATAAAGGCTGTGTGAACAAACGAATATAGACCATAAAGGCAACGATTGTTCCAATTGTAATTACACCATTTGTCACAAGTAATGCACCAACAATACAAACTGCTACATACCCAAAGTTCCCGATAAATTGCATGATAGGCATCATAATCCCAGACATAAACTGTGATTTCCAAGCATTATCAAAAAGACGATCATTGATTGTATGGAATAATTCTTTTGCTTCCTTTTCGCCGTTATATGCTTTTACGATATGGTGACCTGCATACATTTCTTCAATATGTCCATTGATTTTCCCAAGTTCAGCCTGCTGCTGTACGAAGTATTTTTGAGAACGCTTCATAATCAATGTCATTAGAATAAATCCAATTAAGGTTGCAACAATTCCTGTTATAGCCATAATCCAGTTGGTATAGAACATCATTATCAATGCGCCAACAAAAGTTGCGATTGCCGTTACTAATTGTCCTAGGCTGTTATTTAGCGTTTGGCCAATTGTATCAACATCATTTGTTACACGGCTTAATATATTTCCATAACTCGTTTTATCAAAGTAACTTAAAGGGATTCGATTCATTTTTTGCGATAATTCTGTACGCATTTTTTTTGTGATTTTTTGTGTTACCGTTGCCATTATAAACCCTTGTATATAATTAAATACCAAACCTAATCCGTAGAGAACCACTAAAATGATTCCAATATTTTTGATTGCACCTAAATCAATGTCACCCCTAATCCCTTCTTGGATAATGTCGGTCATTTCACTTAATTTTTCTGGGCCATATACATTAAATGCAGAACCCACAAAAGCTAATATTAAGGCGAAAATAACAATTGGTACATAAGACTTACAGTAGGAAATCAGCTGTTGAATCGTTTTTTTGAAATTGTTTACTTTTTGTCCTTGGGCCCTGCCACCCATTGGACTATGCCCTCCGCCCATCTGTCTCTCATTTTTTGAGTTTTTTTCATGATCTCCAATGGTATAATCATTTTTGGCCATCAGTCAATTCCTCCTTCGAAAGCTGAGAATATGCAATCTCTTGATACGTCTCGCAGTTATCCATTAATTGTTCATGTGTTCCATTCCCAACTACTTCTCCCTCTTCAAGAACAATAATGCGGTCTGCATCTTTAATTGTTCCGATGCGCTGTGCAACAATTAAGGTAGTGGCATCCTTCGTTTCTTTTCTTAAAGCAGAACGTAGAACCCTGTCTGTTTTGTAGTCTAATGCCGAAAACGAGTCATCAAATATATATATTTCAGGTTTTCGATAAATTGCACGAGCAATCGATATACGCTGTTTTTGTCCCCCAGATACGTTTGTACCACCTTGTGATATCTGCCCTTCATATTGTCCTTCAAGTTTTTCCACGAATTCTTTCCCTTGTGCAATTTCCAATGCTTCTTTGACAGCATTTAGTGACGAATGCATATGTCCTGATTCTCCATAGGAAACGTTCGAAGTTACAGTACCACTGAATAACACAGACGATTGCGAAACGTAGCCAATTTTATCGTGTAGAGTTTCTTGTCTGTAATTCTTTACATTTATACCATCAACCAATACTTCACCTTCAGAAACATCATTGAAACGAGGAATTAAATTTACCAAACTTGTTTTTCCACTCCCCGTAGATCCAATAAAAGCTACCGTTTCTCCTTTTTTTGCAGTAAAGCTAATATTACGAAGAATATGGTTCTCTGAATCTGGATATTTAAAGCTAACATCGCGGAACTCAATCTCTCCCACAATACCTGGTTTTCCTTCTGTAACTGTACCCTCTTTAATTGTCGCTTCTGTTTCAAGTACTTCCATAATACGTTTTGCTGATACCGTAGCACGAGGTAACATAATAAAAATCATACTTACCATCATAAACGCCATTACAACTTGCATGGCATACGCTGAGAAAACAACTATATCCGAGAAAATTGTAATTCGATTTATCATCTGTGCTTCGTTAATCAAATAAGCACCAATCCAATAAATCGCAACACTTAAACCAGACATAATCGCAGTCATCCCTGGCCCAATAATTGCCATTAAACGATTGGCAAAAAGATTTGTTTTTGTTAATTCCATATTAGCTTTTTCAAATTTATTTTCTTCATAGCCCTTAGCGTTATAAGCATGTACGACGCGCATCCCTGTTAAGTTCTCACGAGTTACACGGTTTAAATTATCAGTAAGAGTTTGGATGATTTTGAACTTTGGTATTGCAAATAGAATAATCACAGCTAACATCATGCATAAAACGACAACTGCTATACCTGTCGCTGTTGTCAATTGCCAGCTCTTTCCTGAAATTTTCATGATTGCCCAAACAGCTAGAATTGGTGCTTTCACAATTATCTGTAATCCCATTGCCACAATAAATTGAATTTGCGTAACATCATTAGTTGAACGAGTAATCAAGCTTGCTATTGAAAAACGATTAATTTCTTCAAGTGAAAAAGATAAAGTTTTATCAAAAACTAATCCACGTAGACGTTTGGATAATCCCGCCGCGACCTTAGCAGCAAAGTATCCTACAATAACAGCAGTAACCATACTTCCTACTGCACAGAGTAGCATATATGCTCCAGGTCCAATAATTTGAGAAAAGTTCGTACCCTCCATTTGGATTAATGTCGTGATTTCAGCCATATAGTCCGGTAGCTTTAAATCAAGCCAAACCTGTACTGTAATGAATGCTATACTTAATAGAACAAGTATCCATTCATTCTTTTTTAAATACTTAAATATTTTCAACATATCCATTCCCCTTTTACCTTATAGTGTAAGATATTCGAAAAATTATTATGCAGTCCAGTGCTGAACTACAAATTTAGCAATACACATTAAAACTGCCCATTTTTCCGAAGCCTATAAGGGATTTTATATATGATTATAAGAACAAACGCTTTGAAAGCTCTACAAACTTCTACACGTCTTCTTTCCGAAGCTTTTTCAGTTTCATTTCCATTTTCTTAATTCCTTGTTCGTGTTTCTCTAAAATGATTTGTTTACCAGCATCCATAGAAATGATATCAGCTATCTCAAATTTTATTTTCATTTCATCTAGAATTTTAATATATTAACGAAAGAAACAAGTTTGACAAACTTTCACATAGATATAGAAGAATGTAAACCAGAGAATCTTTCTATCCTTTCTGGTTTACATTCTTTTTGGTAAAAAAGAGAATCCTCTTTGAATCGACTAACTTATTTTTTCATTCAGCACATCTGATTGATCCGAAATTGGAACTGTTGTCCGCTTAAGGAAAAATGAGAGAATAAATGCAAAACCAGCAATAACAGCTGAGACAAGAAATGCATCATTGATTCCTGAAATAGTCGCTTCCATGGAAATATGCTGCTGTATTTTTAATAAAGCATCACCTGTAGGTGCACTTGTTAGCTTGCCCATAGTATCCGTCATCATTTCTTCTACATGTATTGCCGTACGATTAGACATAATTGTAACAAGTAGACTGCCACCAATTGCTCCAGATACTTGTTGAATTGTACTATTCATTGCTGTACCATGTGGTGTGAATTTTGGTGGTAATTGATTTAAACCGTTCGTCATAATCGGCATCATAACCATTGAAATACCGAGCATACGTGCTGCATATAAGACGACTAAATGCGTATACCCTGTTGAACCTGTTAGCTGACTAAATAAGAATGTGGTAACAATCACGATAGCTAAGCCAATAAATGCCAACATTTTCGGACCAAACTTATCAAATAATTTCCCTGTAATTGGCATCATAATCCCCATAATTAATGCTCCTGGTAACATGAGTAAACCAGAATCCATAGCAGAAATGCCACGAATGTTTTGTAGATAAATCGGTAATAACAGCATGGCAGAGAACATTGCCATATTTAACGCAACAGAAATGACGGATGATAGAGCGAACATTGGATATTTATATACTCTAAAATCAAGCATTGGCTCATCAAGCTTAAATTGACGAACGATTAACCCGACTAATGATGCCAGTCCTAATACAATTGTTAAATAAACATTTGGTGAATCCCAGCCGCTGTTACCAGCAGAACTAAATCCATATAAAATACCACCAAAGGCTAACGCAGATAACACGACGGATAAAACATCAATGGTATCATTAGTTTTTTCTTTATAATCCTGTAATTTAAAGTAACCTAAAATCCAGACTAAGAACATAATTGGTACCATCATTAAGAATAAAATTGGCCAATCATAATGTTGAATAACCCATCCAGATAAAGTTGGACCAATAGCTGGTGCGAAAATCATTACTAAACCAAACATTCCCATAGCGGAACCACGTTTTTCGGGTGGAAATGTTGTGTATAATACGTTCATTAGTAGCGGCATAATAAGCGCTGCTCCTGAAGCTTGAATCATACGAGCAGATAATAATATTGGAAAGCTTGGTGCAAATCCACCGATTAATGTACCAACTGTAAATAATCCCATAGCGGTTAAGAATAGACGTCTAGCTGTATATTTTTTGATTAAAAATGCAGTTGTCGGGATTAAAATCCCATTGATTAACATGTACCCCGTCGACAACCATTGTACGGTTGAAGCACTCACATCAAAATCCTTCATAATAGCTGGTAGAGCTATGTTAAGTAACGTGTTACTTAATAAAGCAACGAATGCCCCAGTCATTAATATAAACAATAATCCAAAAGAAGTTTTTGATTGTTTTTCGGACATATATATACACTCCCTTCACCTTTTGTACTTCGTGTACATTTATATACTTTCGGTTTAATAAAACTTATGATACATCATTAGCGGTCTATTATCAACAAAAAATATACCATCCGTACAAAATTGTACGGATGGTATATTTTTGTTATAATCTTATTATAAATATGGAAGCATAAATTACAAAGGAGTGCAGATAGTGAATAAGAAAAAAAAGTATGTTATAGATAAGGCACATGAATTATTTATTGAAAAGGGATATCATGCTACATCTATTCAAGATATTTTAAATCATAGTGGGATTTCAAAGGGTTCTTTTTATAATTATTTTTCTTCCAAAGGCGAACTGTTTAAAACTGTATTTAGTTCCATTCTAGAAGAGATAGAAATAGAACGGGATAAACTACTCATTGGAGAAGATTGTACAGATATCACTGTCTATATAGAACAAGTTATTCTTATAATGGAGCTTAATAAAAAAAATAAATTAATGCAATTAATCGAAGACGTGATTGTATCTAATGATCCAGAGTTGATTACATTCATAAAACAGTCTAAATATCTATTTTTAAATTGGGTATATAAACGATTCTTAAATATCTTCCCAGAGAATAAAGCAATTTATTTAATGGATTGTGCAGTTATTTTCATTGGTATTTTGCAGAATATCCTTCATACGAATAATGTCTGGAATGAAACAATTACAACAAAGCAGATTGTTTCATATTGTATGGATCGAGTAAATACCATCTTAGAAGATATTAGTAAAAAAGACATTCAGCTATTTACACCCGATCACATAAATGAATTATTACCTCAATCAAGTTACAATGATTTTTTTAATAATGAGTTCTCAATTGCTACGTTAAACTTAAAAAAAACAATTGAGAAGACATTAAATGATAAAGAACAGAAAATAACTACCTATTTAAGTCTGTTACATTTTATACAAGAAGAAATTATGTATAATAAGGAAAATCCGAGGATATTTTTAATCGAGAGTGCTTTATCAACATTGAAAAACAGTCATGAACTCAATAAGAGGCAGGAGTATATACAGTACGAAGAAATTTTAAAAAGTATGAATTATCATCCGATTTCATAAAAAATTGTAAGTAAGAATGATAATCCAATTGCATCTCGGTTCAAACTAAGGAAAAATATTTCAACAAAGATTAATTAATTTGTAAACATCCTATACAATTAAATACGAATGTATATGTGAAAAATTCAGCTTAAAATCAGATTTGAACTAAAAGTAATCCCATAATCTATTTTTACACGTATCTCAGCTGCCCCATCAAACTACTATTTTGAAGTATTCCCAAAACGAAATTTTCATCTCTCTACAACTATTTATATGAATTTAGTTCGTTTTTTGGGGGATAATAAATTTCTTAACTTGAGGACGATGGGATACCGCTAGCATTTCGGAAAAAAACAAGCTAAGCAAAAAAATAAGCTGTCTATATAGACAGCTTATTTACATAATTATCGAAAACGGAAGTTAATGTATCTATTAGTATTGGGAATCAATGAGTGTATAGGTTTTGCTGCAAAGTTTGAAAAAGCATAAACAGGTTGGTAAATGAGGAACAATGTTTAGGAAGTAGCTAGTAATTGTTGAAGTTCATTGTACGTTGAAAAGGCGGAGTCTCTTTGAAGACTTCGCCTTTGTTTATATAGGGCATGAATGGTCTCGATACCTTTTATAGTACGTGAAGCATGACGAAGATTTTGGAATCCAGAAGATTTGACAAAGCGCCGTTTTACATGTCGATGATCCTGTTCAATCAGGTTATTGAGATGCTTTATGGTACAATGTTTCAAACTCTTTTTTTGATTTATTGTTCTTCCTGGCCCACATGTAATAGAAACATACATTATTTTTTCTGTTCTCTTTTTTTCTCCTTCTAACAGGTAATACGGATCGTAAAAAAATTGGTTAGATGGATAGGGAAAAACATTTGAAAGTAATCATTTTCAGGAACTTCGAAATGTTCAATTAAAGAAAGGTGAATACTATTGCTTACCTTTTTAATTCTTCTTTATTCGATAGACCTTCAGGGTAATAAACGTTAACAAAAGGCATATACTCTCATTCCCTTTCTTGTTGTGTGGTTTTGAGATTAATTGTTATTTTGAAATATGCAAAACTTCATATACTGTAAGGGTGTCTGATGAGTTAACTTTTGGTTTTTCTTGATAAAAACTGAATTGACTATATCCCCATTTATCTGGATTATAAACTAATAAATTCCCCAAACTTTTTTCTGCATTTTCCACATAGTGATTAATAGTATTAAATGGCGTATTGGTTAATGATTTGCTTTCAGTAATATTCCCTGCATATTCAACAACATATTTACTTTTAATAAAATCTTTTTCTAAGTCAATAGACAAAGGAACACCGATATTAATTTGTTGCCATCCGAAGGATTCTAAAATATTGTCATAAAAACCATCAAAGATAAATTTGTTCATTCCTTGATAGTTATTCCAAATATATAACGGTGCATAGGAATTATATGAACTTTCATTCTTCTCTGCCTCAGTGATTAAATACGCTTTAAAGTTAAGCCCTGGAAAACTGTCCGTCTTGTGTCCATTGTCTTGCACCCTTTTTTTAATAATCCCCATATCATAATCTTTTGGCAAAATGACCTTATATTGCATTCCAATCATGTTCATCACTCACTTTCAATATTATATAAATTATGATAAATCGATATTAAATAAATGTAAAATAGGTATAAATTATACACGGTATCATTTATAATGATACCCAATAAGGGGTGTTATGTTAATTAAAAGGTAAGTATATATAATTGTTTTTGAAGATTCTCAATATATAAATAGATTAATTTTAGTTTGAAGTTTATAATTAATTTGTGAGAAATTTTATAACAAAGGGGCATACATATGTTAAATTACATCTGCAATACATGCGGCGTTCAATATTCTAAAAGTCAAGAAGTTCCTTCTGATTGTATAATTTGTAATGAAGAAAGGCAGTATATTAATCCATCTGGACAATCATGGACTACTCTTGAAAAAATGCAAAAAAGTAAATTATATAAAAATGAAATTTTAAAAGAAGAAACTGGTTTATATAGCATTAATACAAAACCTGAATTTGCAATTGGGCAGACAGCTTATTTAATACAAAGTCAAAATTTTAATGTTTTGTGGGATTGTATTACTTATTTAGATGAAAATACAATACAAGAGATACATAAATTGGGAGGTATACAAGCAATTGTACTTTCCCATCCTCACTATTATTCTACACAAGTAGAATGGGCAGAAACATTTAATGTTCCAATTTATATTCATGAAGATGATAAAGAGTGGGTAAATCGTTCAAGTAGACAAATTATTTTCTGGTCTGGAGAATCTTTGGTATTAACTGATGAGATTACAATTTATCGTTTGGGAGGGCATTTTAAAGGTGGAGCTATTTTACATTGGAAAGATGGCAGTGATAAAAAAGGGCTTCTTCTGACAGGCGATATCATTCAAGTTGTTGCAGATCGTCAGTGGGTAAGTTTTATGTATAGTTATCCAAATTTGATTCCGTTACCAGCTAATAAAGTAAAAGAAATGGTAGATAAGATTAAAGACTTACCTTTTAATCGTTTGTATAATGCATTTCATAGAGTAATAATCGAGGATGCAAATGAAGCTGTTCAAAGATCTGCTGATCGCTATGTAAAAGCTTTACAAGGAACACTTTTTCATACTTAAATCTTAAAAATAAAGAATGACTGTTAAAACAGTCATTCTTTATTTTTAGATTTATATAGGGGTACAGCCGCATGCCCATCAACTTAAGAATTTTATAATGCCCCATTGCTATCAAGCTAATATTTTATAGTACCCCCAGAACGAAATTTTGTATTAACTTGTAACAAAAAAGCTTATTTTTTTGTTTTGAGGTATTTGCTTTTCTTAGCTTGATAGTGATGTGGTGATCCCTAAAAACAAGGACAATAAAAAAGACCGTCTAACGACGGTCTCATGAAGTAAAGCCCCCCTTTAGTTGAACAAAAGCAGGTAAGTTTCTCATGATTTCTCACTTCTTAAAATTTTTTTGTTTGACAAAGATAAAGTGGTCTTCAGGCTTCCAAACGTGCAGATGGTCAGCGATGTATCCGCGTAGCCACAACACGCCATTAATTCGTCTAAGATAAAAGCCTTTCGGAAAATCATCGTCTTTAGTTAATATTTCCGATGCTATTGTGATGGAGCCAGATGGAGCTTGATGTTGTTGTGAGGCATTCCCCAAATAACCTTCAGGCTGTTCCAGATACTCCAATCTTAGTTGAGGTCCCAGCTCAAGCGGACACAATTCCAAACCAAGTTCGCTCGCTCTTTTAAAGAGCTGAGCCGTAGTAGCTCCATCAGGAAAGCCAAGGTCTATAACGGTTAGTTCAACGGTCTCCAGGCTGTACTTTGTATTAGAAGTCGTAAATTTATCATCAGCTAGCAGTCTTTCTCCATACTCATTCATCAAAATGGAGTATTGTTGCAATTTCTGAATAAGCTGTGATTTCGTAAGTCCGCCAACCTCTACTGTTCTAGTAATAATTGGACAATCAGGGTATATTCGCATTTGTAGTCACTCCTAAAAAATTGGGTATAAGAATTTAAAATTAATACATTCTACAATTTTCCATAAATCCCTTTGTTGGAGTAAAGACCCATCGCTATTAAGCTAACAAAACTAAACTTTCTTAAAATGAAAAAATACGCTATTCTTTCTGTAGAATCATAGGTAAGGATGGCGTTTTTTATTGATTACAAATGGTCAATTGGTGTTCCCATCCGAAAGAGGTATGAAATAGAGTCTTAAATTACAGTCCAGTTTATAAAAATCACCCTATAAAGGGGACTATGGAAAATGCTAATCCGTCCTATATGAGGTACCATCAACATTTTAACGTTTGTTGATAGTACCTCATATATTTTCAACAAAACAAAAAAGCATTTCATTTAAATTAGATGCGGAATGTGTCAAGTACATTATCTTTTTCTTCCTTATTAATCCCGATGTATCTTAGTGTAATTTGTGGTGTACTATGATTCAATATTTCTTGTAACATAGCAATATCCTTTGTTTGCTTGTAAAACCAATATCCAAATGTTTTACGCATGGTATGGGTACCTAAAGATTCGACTCCGGCAAAACCCCCGGCTTTTTGTAACTGTCGATAGGCTTGAATTTTACTAATGGGTTTATCACCTTTTCGAGAAGGAAATAACCAGATACTTTTTAGATCTTCAGCGTATGGAAGTACTTCCTCAAAAATGGATGTAATATTTATGATACGCTCCTTTTTTGTCTTTCCTTCTTTCACTTTAAATTCTTTCCGTTTTTTTCGCTTCAGTTTTAAAATTTCATTCGTTTCCATTTTGAGTAAATCACTTACACGTAACCCCGTATTAATACCAATTAAAAATAATATATAATCACGATCTGAACAATGACGTTTGAGCGACCATTTCATATCATTAAGCTGTTCTATGCTCCGAATTGGTTGTACATCAATTAAATGTTGCTTTTTATCCATCTGCTTTTCAATCCCTTTATTTTCAATGATTTGAATGTATACTTTTTTGTCTATTTTTATTACATCAGTGAAATTAGATAAAAGTCAATGTTTAAGGAAAAATGAATGTAAACTTTTGGATAAAAGTTTACATTAGAACTTACAATTGAAATTCAACATACAATGCTATGAACATTTACAATATAACTTTGGTCGGTTAATAAGAAAAACCACAGCAATTGTTGTGGTTTTTCTTATTGATGAAACTGAAAGCAAACTTCTATGTAAAAGTTTACTTTCAGTTTATTTTATTATTACTGGCTAAGTAGTTTGGAGTTTCTTATCCTATGTTCAAAAGGTTTAGACTTTCATGTCCCGTTATTGAGACATGAAAGTACCTACAAAATTTATGATAATGGCTATTTATCAACGATTGTTCATGAGATTTTAGTTTAGACTTTTATGTCTTTCTACAGCTGTTGTTGTACAAAGACATGAAACTCTAAACTTTCATTTTTGGAACTTGATTGGGACAAGAAAATCCAAACTAAAATTTTATAGATTTACAGAACTAAATCCATGTAATCTTGTGTGAACGTATAGATTTAAATACTACGTTACTTTTATTTATAAAAGAAAAGACACCCTAAGATGCCTTTCTACTCTGTAACAAATTTAAATACATAGTACATAAAAAATAGACAAGATAGATATGCTAGTCTGCCAGCAAGCGATTCTCTCATAAATTTCATAAGTATGACTTTGACAAGCAATGCTAAGAATAATGGTATAAACAGTACCATAGCAAGTTTGATCGCTATGTCATTTATTGTTGGATTAAATGGTTCAAAATTAATTATAATATTCACTTACCTTTCTGTTATCCATTTATTTATATAATACAAATTATATAATTTTGTCTACTAAAAAGGCACCATAAGGTTCCTTCCTCCAACTTGAACCATCTTAATTTTAACCGGTTCTGTTTCAAATATAGGACACATTTCAAGGAACAATCAGGATTCCTACCGGAATTGCTCTTTACGCTGTTAATCCAAATAATTGATGAATTCTTTTTGATTGTGAACATACTGATTCCGTAAATCAATCTGTCCTTTTTTATCATATGCATGGCTTCAACACCACTCAATATAGAGGCTGCTGTTTTAAATGACTTGAACCCTAACATAGAGCGCACACGTTTCTTAATAAAACGATAATCTTGTTCCACTATATTATCGAGATATCTAACTTGCCTTAGTTATATGCCTTCAGGCATATATTTCTCTTTTTTCAACTCTTGAATCGCTACAGGATAAGCAGGGTTTTTTATCTACTGTTATCACGTGAGGTTTAGAAATGTACGAAAAAGCGCTTGGCTGCCTGTTTATTCATTGATTTACTTAGATAAAAATCAATGGTATTCCCTTCTGAATCAACGGCACGATATAAATACGTCCATTGCCCTTTTACTTTAATATAGGTTTCATCGACTCCCCATGAGTCATTTGTTGATGTAAGGTGATATCATACTTTCTCTTCTAATTGAACCTAGCGCATAATCGTTGTGTGAACAATGGATAATCCTCTTTCCTCCAGCATTTCCACCAAATCACGAAAGCTTAAGTTGTACCGTAGGTACCAACGTACAGTTAACAAGATGATGTCCGGTTGATAATGTTTCCACTTAAATATATTCTCCTTTTCCATACTGATCACGTACCTTTTATAGTGTAGTACTATCAGTATGTCCAAGTTTGATAGACCATTTTCGTATACTTCAAAGTTTTTGCACCAGAACCCATAAAAACGTTTCAATACTTTTCTGTTATTTCTAAGAATCTCTTGTTCAACAATCAAAAATGTTTCCCCTGAATTTCTAGGATTAATATCTTCAATTAAAAAAATTTGTTTGTGTCCATTTGAATAAATATAGCTTATTCATACTGATCACGCCCTTTTTAGCGTGCCAGTATCAGAATGTCCAAGTTTGATAGATTGTTTGCACCAGAATCAGAAATGCTAAGTTGTTAGTGATGAGTACTCCCCCTCATATAAACAAGAAAATGTGTGAACAAAAAACGTAGGAGTATGTATTCCTACGTTTTTTTATAAGCTATTCCTTAAATTCAGACTGAACTTCTGAATTTATTGGGCCTTGTATATTTTTTTCATCAGGAATTGGCTTCCACCAATTCCCAGTTAAAAATAACATGGTCAATAGATTATAACTATCACTGAAATAGCTTTCTTTCTTATTCTTCATCCAATCCCAACCGCTATTCACCCAAGCTTGATTATTACTGTTGGTTGTACCAGCGGCAATAAATGGTGAAACGAATACAGCTGTTGGATAATCACCAATATTTGTTCCATCTAGGCTATAACCGTCTACAATTTTAGATGGATTACCCTTTGTTTTATTTTTTATCCACGTAGTAACCTTCTCAGAAATCACCTTACTTCTCTTTTCTCCATACATTGCATAGTCCATAACAACTCGGAGTGGTACACGACTCGCATTATAGTAATATGCATCGGTATGTTTTGATTCATCTAAAAAGTTTTTAGGTGCAGGTTGTGGTGGATTTTTTACAACAAAATCAGAAATCAATCCTGTAGTTGGCGAGTATTTATTTGTAAACTGCGTATAAGTATTGTAGAGATTGTCAACGACATGAAGCCAAGTTTTATCCCCTGTAAATTCGTAGAACGCTCTTAAATGAGACATCATCCAATCGGAAGGTCTAGTATCAAATGTACTTTTCGAACCCCAATCACCTAAATTCAAACTATTATTTTTGGTCACATTACTAGCCTTAATACCTTTTGTAATCATATTTTGAGCTTCTTTCAAATAGTTGATTGTGCCATTTGATCCCCATTGCTTATGAGCAAGAAGAAGTGAGTAAGCAATGTCTAAATCTCCATCTGTCGCAGAATCAAAATGCCCTTGCGCTTTTTTGCTATCGGCTACAACCCAACCCATTAAATTTGGGTTTTCGGAACTTTTAAAAGCTCTCGCTGTCTTAAATAAGCCATTATAAATAGTTTGGGCGTTTGAATCATAACCTGCCATTAAGACCGTGATTATCATACCATAACCTTGGCCTTCTGAAGTTCCTAACGGTTTAAAACCATCCGCATTCCCTGTAATCTCTCCTTTGACATAGTAGCCACCTGGTAGTGAAGAAAGATCATTCTTTAGATACTTCTTTTTCCAATTGTTATAATAATTTATAACTGAGGTATTCAAACTTTCTTGCGAAACATGATTTGGTTTAATAACACCAGAGTAGTTTACTTGCTGTGGAAAGGGTTTCATCTCTTTAGCAACAGCTGATACTTGGGAAAAATTTGATATAGTTGAAGTATTTCTTAATGAAGTACTGTCTAAAACCTCTGCAGAAGTACAATTAGTATAACTTGCTAATCCTATCCCAAATGCACATATAACGGTGAATATCTGTTTTTTTCGGCTCATTTTTTCTGCTCCTTAAAAAAATATTTTTAAATACAGACACGATCCTATGAACACTACTCTACTAATGTTTCCATTCCATTTTACTTATGATGTAAGTTATGGTTCCTGTAATAGAAATTCAAGTTATCATGGATAATAACCACGTAAGTTTATATACCCTCATGTGTTCCCGCTATCACAACAGCCACTAATAGACCAAATGTACTTTCAATATAACAACTCTATCAAATTTCATAACATGTTAACGTAAGATATGTAGTGCTGCTGTACATCCGTCAACTTATATATTCATACTATTCTATCAATTAAAGTCGCGTTACTGTCTATTTATATAAGTTTCAAAACTTATATTAGAAGAAAGCTTTGAATAATACGAAGGTGATTTTGTTATTACCTTTTTACTAATGCCTCAATCTTTATATGCTTTTCATCATTACTTAATTCCATTTTACTTATAATATAAGTTGTATTTCTAGGTAGTAAAAACTCATATTGTCCTGGATAAGAACTATGTTTTTCTATATATCCTCCGTGTGTTCCAGCTAATGTTTTAAATTCTATTTGGAAAACTTTTGTGCTAACTATTGGAGTATTAGATAGCAAAGAAGTACTTATATATCCATATTCCGTTTTAGATTTCCCTTTATATTTTTCTTTCAATTTATTAAATTCTTCTTTATCGATTTTGCCATTTTTTATTAATTTATTAGGGTCATCCATAAATGCAATAGGGTCATCTCCTCTGAATAAAATTACGTCCTCAGGTATCTCCCCCCTATTTAATACGCTGTCTAAAGCTAGAATATTATTTTTGTCGTTTGGATTTTTAATCTTTGTTATGTCTCCTTTGTTATCTCTAAGTGGTGTATTAAATTTCCCAGCATATTTTGTATAGCTATTTAAAACAGTCTGTTCATTTTTGTTTGGTTTCCATTTATTGTATTGTTTTTCTCCCCATTTTTTTGCTTGTTCTGGCGTTTCACACACTTTATACTGTCCTTGTTTCTTACATTCAGCTGATTCTTTTGCCGCTACTTGATACATATCTTTTTCTTCTGAAAGTGAATCAGCATATGCACTGTGACCACTTACACCGAATAACATTGATGCTGTTACAACAGCAGTTGATAATAAACCTAGTGAACGTTTCAACATTACCACTCCTTAAAATTTATTTACATAACAAACGTACTCTTTTTTTTTTAGTTTCGTAATACTTTTAAATATTTTTCAAAAGAAGTCTGACCTGATATATTTTTTATATTTTTATAACATAGGATATTTTATAAAAATAATTTTCGAAGATTACAGTAACTGATACTCACGAAACTCAACATAAATGAGAAAGAATACATAAGAGAATTAAAGTCATTATTCTTTAATTATCTTGATATTTATACAGATTAATTAAATATTAATATGAAGTGAGGGTAACTATACATATTTTCTAGGAATTAATTGAGAAATAGTTTTATGTATATGAAAGACTATAATGTAATAGTAATATCCTTTTATGATTCCCAGATAAAAGAAATACATAGATAAAAAATAATAGATTCCAAAAAACATGTTCAACATTCGTCTGATTTTATATTTCCCACTATTTTTATAGGAGAATCTTGACAAGAGGTTTGGCCAAGAAATGTAACGATTAATTTGATTGTATTCTCGAATCTTTAGCCAAAGTTTATAATCCGTACCTATCGCTGCCTTTTATACCATCCTCAATAAATTTTTAAATTTCAGATGTTCTTTTCATACTCTCTAAAGACAGGATTGTCTATTAATCTTTTAATGTGCTTACAATTTGGGTTCTGGTGCAAAAAATCTCTTAAACTTGGACATACTGATACTAGTACTCTAAAAAGGATGTGATCAGTATGGAAAAGCAAAACCTATTCAAGTGGAAACATTATCAGCCTGAACTGATCTTATTAACAGTAATATGGTACCTGCGGTACAATTTAAGCTTTCGTAACCTGGTGGAAATGATGGAAGAACGAGGGTTATCAATCGCTCACACAATAATTATGCGCTTGGTTCATCAATATGGACCTCAATTAGAAGAGAAAGTACGCTATCATCTTAAATCAACAAATGACTCATGGAGGGTCGATGAAACCTATATCAAAGTAAAGGGTCAATGGATGTATTTATATCGTGCTGTAGATTCCGAAGAGAACACCATTGATTTTTATCTAAGTAAATCAAGAGATAAACAAGCAGCCAAGCGCTTTTTCAAGAAAGCCTTGGCTTTTTCGTACGTGTCTAAACTCGTGTGATAACAGTAGATAAGAACCCTGCCTACCCTGTAGCGATTCAAGAGTTAAAAGAAGAGAAACATATGCCTGAAGGCATACAACTAAGGCAAGTTAGATTTCTCAATAATATAGTGGAACAAGATTATCGTTTTATTAAGAAACGCGTGCGTTCTATGTTGGGATTCAAGTCATTTAAAACAGCAACTTCTATATTGAGAGGTGTTGAAGCCATGCATATGATGAAAAAAGGACAAACCTCTCAGGGGGGAAGTCTGTCCAAAATCAAGTGAACCTCATTCATCAACTATTCGGTATTTCAGCATGAAAGCGGATTCCGTTAGGAATCTCTTCACTTCTTTATATCTTCAAAAAATGTTTGCACCAGAACCTGACAAGCTGTATTCTATTCGTAAATGACCAACCTTTTTTAGTTGTCTCAGTAGCTGGAATCGAAGTTGCTAGACTTGAGATTTCTCTTGAAGTAGCATTGACTTTAATAGCATTAGGAATTCCAATTTGTTCTTAATTAACCGATTCCAAAAGAGGGCTTCGGCTCTCTTTTTTTATTTATCCTTATCTTCCCTTAACAAATAAGACCAGAAAATTCTTGAACAAAAAAAAGAGCGCTTTTCTTCAAAGCACTCTTCCAAAGGAATTTACCAATCCCGACGGTCATCAAAATCGCGGTCACGATCATTGTTACGTCTGCGACGACATTCATCACAATCGCAGTCACGGTCACGTCTACAACGACGGTCATCAAAATCTCTATGTCTGCGTCTACCGAACATTAAATCATCCCAAAATCTATCACAATCTCTGAAGTTCTCGAAACGACAATCATCTCTCATGAATATAAGTCCCCCCCTTATTTTAATAGGATTCATCATATTCTATGTTTAAAAGTAGAAAACAGCTTGTTTACTAGTCTATCTTCTTTACCTATTTTCATTAACAACAAATAAGACGCTAAACCGATCACGGCAGCGCCTACGAGAATTGCTATTGGGAGTTACCATACATGCCCATCAAGTTAACATAACCCCACTTATCCGTATTCTATGTATCTAGAAACCTAGAAAAGTATTATGAGCACAGAAAAAAGGGTTCTGGTGCAAATATATGAAGAACATGGATGATAGTAGATTCCTAACGGAATCGTATTTTATGCTATAAGTCCAAACACTCGGTGGATGAACTCTCTCTGATGTTGGACAGACTAATACACGTCCTATTTTCAACGTATACGTATTTTAGATGCTACTATTTTTCTTCATTCTTCCACTATGTTCAAAATGAGATAACTGTTACAACAGAAAAAACAAAAAGAATTAAGTGAATATAAAGCGATTTATATGATTCAAGATCATCTATACCTAGTTTATGAAGCTATACAAAAAAATACCCAAAAAGTATCAAGCATGTAGGCAACAAGAACGAAAACGGAAAAAACTATCTTATTTATATTGCATTGTATTTTTTGTTAATTTTTAATATTAAAACTACAAATAGAAGTTGCATCTATTTTGAGAATTTTATTACAAAATTAGTTGTAAAAGTTTAAAAACCCAAATGTAAACGTTTAACCATTAGTTTACATTCGTTTTCTTGATTTTATAGCAAATTACTCATTTTCTCCAAAATCGCTAACAAGAGTATACATTCAAAAAACTGCAAATAAACAAGGTAAGGGTGCATACTACTAGTTCACATAAATCTCGTTATCGACAATCAAAAACATTCGAATTCTATTATGTTGCCTTCAGGATTTAGCTCATGACTTGTAACTTTCTTAAATAGAGGTAATACCAGTACACCCACATATAAGGGATGATATAGGAGAAAAATGTCCAAATAATATTCCAGCCGTTACCATATACGACTTTCCCACTTGAAACTAATGTCATTTCAAGAAGAGTAGTAAATAGGGATATGAAAAAGACCATCAAGTAAGGTCTTTGGGTTTTCTTTATAAAGAATATCAAGTAACTTGCCAAAATCGGATAAAGTCCTATATTAAAGGGTAAAGCAGACAAGGTTTTTTGATCAAGGAAAGGAGCAATCCTCCAAAAACCAAAATAAAGGCCGAATTCATTTACGACAAAAGCAACGACACAAAAAAATGAGCCGATCAGAGGTATAATTCTTCTCTCTTTTTTGTAAAGGTGAAGAATTCCAACAGTCCAAGGTAACACAAATGCAATTAGAATATTAAATAGCATCTTGACTCTACCTTCCTTTCCTTATAACCATCTTCACCTTACTCCTTATAATTTAAACTAAAAAGGTTTTCCAAACCAACGCAACATGATAATTACAATCAACTGAATTATGATTAAATTATAAGACTGATTAACTCTTATTTTGTTCTCAAAAATATATCCCATATACACATCTAGATTACATAACTGCACTTATCGGTATTCAATGTATCTAGAAAAAAACCCTTCAGTTTACTTGGCTAAAGGGGTTTCGTATTTACATAATTTCCGTTCTCGGAAGTTAAAAGATTTTGGTTTCTTGCTCAATTAAAGCACCCGTTAGTTTAAGTTCAAATTTTCACAAAAAGTTTAATAAAGAAAGGTCCTTCAAGATAATTCTTATAGGACTCCTTAAGAACAAACTTTTTAAAATGATTTTCCGCAATTTTCAACTAATTTTAAAAAGCATCTAAGGAATTTCAATAAACGACCCCTGATTGACAATATTTCGATGGTTGGAGGAAATAATTCTCCCCCACGACAACCTCATAGAAAATTAATTGGTTAGATAGAACTCTAAATGTTTTTTTATATAAGTTGGTAACAGCTTCATCACTTAGGTAAGTTTCTATCAATTCTTTTTCGCCATTAATTGCTTCCCCTCTTGCTTTTATAACTGCTTGTGTAATCTCAGCTGAGTGGTCGTAGATTGTCTTGTACATAGTAATCAGCTCCATAACTATATGGATAAACAAATCTACTCTTATTTACCTGTTTTTTGGGTAGTAGGAAAACCCGGGATATTTCACAACTGGCCATTTCTCCTTGCGTAGAGAATCGAGCAATTCTGATCCAACATTTAAGTTGCTTTGAACTAATTCTTTAGGAGTCAGTGCCATCCATTGGTTCAGCGACACATCTTCAAAGCGGTCGCTTTTGAACATTTCTAAAAACCATAATGTTTCTGTACCGGTGTTTTGAATATAGTGTCCAGTTGCAAAGGGTACATATCCGACATCACCGGCTCTATAATCAAATGTACGTGCTGCACCGTTTCCAGTAAATACAGTCATTCGCCCTTGTCCGGTAAGGTAATACTGCCACTCGTCGTTATTGGGATGCCAATGAAGTTCTCTCATTGCACCTGGTTCAATCTCAACGAGTGCGGCTGCGATTGTTTTTGAGATGGGAAAGTTTGTAGAGTCTACAATTCGAACGCTACCACCAGGGGTCTTGATAGGTGTTTGTTTTAACAATTCGTGCTTGAAGGTTAAAGGAATTTCTCCTTCAGGTGACTGGACTTCCTGACTCTCAAGCGAACCCGGTACCTCTCCTTGATAAATATAGATTTGCTCTGAAGGAATAGAGCTAAAAGCACTTTCTGGCACTCCGAAATTAGCCGATAGAACTTCTTTTGGCGTATGTGCAAACCAGTCGGAAATAGATAAAGTAGATAGATCAGAAAAATGTCCATCATCGAAGACAAGCAGAAATTCGCAATGCTCCAATCCTTGAATCGAATGCGGGATACCAGGTGGAAAGTACCAAAGATCACCTGGCCCAACGTCAGCAATGAAATTTCTCCCTTCTTGGTCAACGGCTGTTATGCGTGCCTTTCCTAAAAGCATATATGCCCATTCTGCTTGTTTATGCCAATGGAGTTCACGTACTCCTCCGGCCGTTAAACTCATATTTACCCCAGCAATCGTAGTCGAAACCGGAAGTTCTCTAACAGTAATCTCCCGTGACCATCCCCCGTGATTTAATGTCATAGAAGTGTCTGAGAATGAGAATTTCAAGTTAGGAACTAATCCTGCATCTGTAATAGGTGGGACGAGCATATTCGGATTTTGAATATCTCGCATAATATTACGCGGGCCTGAGTCAATCCCTCCAGCTCCATCACTTCGGATAGGTTGAGGCACGTTCCCACCCACTTGATTAACAGTTCGTTTATCCATCATAACACCCCTCGTTAATGAGATTATTAAGGGAAAATTCTTTTTCATAGTATATGACTTGGGCTTCAAATGGTTACTGTGCCTATTGATAAAAAATACAGGGCATCCCTTAATAAAGAAATGCTCCCTTAGTTTAAAATTAATATTAGAAACCACTTCTAAATATTTTTATGAATACACTTTCAATAACATAAGATCTTTGTTATGTACAAAGACATAACATGTAAAGAGTTCATATCATGTAAAAAGTTCATAACTGATAGCTACGAAAGGAGAGAAATAAGTTATTATGGGAATTTCATATTCTAACGATGCACGGCAATTCGCACTTACATTACACTCTGGACAAGAGACACAGCAGGCAATTCACCATGTGATGATACATGATCCCTTTTTTTCACATGTCATACATCATCATGTTATACACCATGTTATACATCCAACTGGTTTTTCAACAATTCCGTTTGGTTCATCATATTATTTCTAAAGAAGGCTATTTGCTTTCCTTTTTTCTTTATGGGGTACCGCCACATCGCTATCAAGCTAAGCTCATACAACGTCAATTATAGTAGAGAGTGTTTCTTTTTTCTAAAGGTTATGTGTAAGGAATTTAAAGATTTGCATACGAAATAAACCCTAACGGGTTTCATTTTTTTGAATTAAGCCGCTTGATTATCAGACATGGTACAATTGTAAACGACACCTAATATATCAAAGACTGTTTTCTTCTCATATCGATGAGATTTTCTCCCGTTTTGCTGTAGGAGGTTGAACAGGCGAATTAGAATCTTTGATAGCTCTTGGGTGTCTTTCTGTATAGCTTGGAAAAGAAGAAGAAAGTAATCTTTAATCATATATATGGCCTTATATTCACTCAGTTCTCGTTTCTTTTTCATAAGAAGTAATTGCCGCATTTGAAACATGGTAGAAGAACAGAGTAGAATGGCATTCGGTTTTCCATACAAATGGCATTCCAATCGTTCTCATTTTATCTTTTTACAATGATGAATATGAAAGAATGATTTCCACGTTTTAAATAAAATCTCGATTTGCCAACGTAAAGAATACCAATCATGCACCTGCCCCATCGGGACAATATCTGTAGGGGTATTTGTCATATATACATTGATACCGCTAAGTCGTTTACTACGAGCAGAATACTTCATTCCTTTCTTTTTTTCTCTTACAGTTTGATCTTGTAATCGTTTTTGTTCTTTTGTTAGTCGATGAATAATCACACGAGTTGGGACTTTATCCGTCATTCCTACATAAGCGTTGGATATTTCATATGTTTGTCCTGGCTGAAGAGAGTTCATTAAAACCTCCATATCTATCTGGATATACTCTGTAGCTTTCTTGATTCTGCCATCTTGAAAATAATCAAGATTAGGATTTTTTTGATACATACGTGTATTCGATTTGATACGTGAGATATAATAAGCCTTTTTATCTTGTATATGTTGAAGATCTTTCAAATGGAAATAACCTAAATCTCGGATACATAAATCATTCGCTGTTACAGTTGGGGCACACAGGGAACCGTAGGTTCGATCATGTTGTTTACCTGGACCTGTATGAATATGAAGGAACTGTCCACTTAATAAATCATACTCAAGCTGAATCTTTACTCCCGCTGTATGGCTGCATCCTCCTGCACCTGGATAAACAAACGAAAAAAGATCCGGAAGTTGAAATGCAGTTGAATCTAAAATATGAATACGCTTGAAAACAGAAGTATATGGAGAAGAAATCGGTATAGATGAGGACAATTTTTGGTTTAGTAGTTCGGATAGTGTGTGTTGTAAAAATTGGACGGCTGCTTTATTAAATCGTTGATTCAGTCCCTCGGGACTGATGAGCACTTCTGTCGATGCTTCTAAACAGCTAGATAACTGAGTTAAAGACGTCGTAGCGACATTTTGATTCATCCATACACATAAAGCGACTAAATCTTTTGCTTGGTACTTACTGGTTCGTTGAACAAAACCAACATCTCTAGCAAAATCTCGTAAGATATTTGGGGATAAGAAGCCTTGAATTTCTTGAGCAAATAGTTGTAATTCATCAGATACAGAAATAGACATACAAAAACGCCATCCTTTCCTATGATTCTACAGAAAGCATAGCGTATTTTTCATTTTAGGGGGTATTTTGTTTTGTTAGCTTGATAGTGATGGGGTAGCGTCAGGAAAATGCGGATTTACAACGCTAAGCCCATTTTCAAGACGATTCCCCTGTTTTTAACAACGTTAAATTTGTTAAATTACAAATGTATCCAGAGCCTCATTATATAGAAAGCTATCGGAAAAGAACAAATAGTGTTTTCTTCCCTCATTAAAGGGCCAGATTGTTGAAGAAAACCCCGTTCCTGCTAGAAACTAAATGGTATACTAATCATAAAATACTTTAAAAAGGGAGGATATACAATGGTTGCAAAGACTGAAGAGGATTTTAATGGATTAAAAGTAATTGGTGAAATTTGTGGCGCGATTCGAGATGAATTAGTCCATAGTACGAAACCTGGAATTACCACAAAAGAACTCGATGAAATTGCGAGAGAGATGTTTGAAAAAGCAGGAGCTCAATCTGCCCCAAAAAGTGAATACGATTTTCCTGGATATACGTGTATTAGCATAAATGAAGAAGTAGCGCACGGGATTCCAGGGAGACGGACCATTCAAGAAGGGGACATTGTAAATATTGATGTTTCAGGTTCAAAAAACGGATATTTCGCAGATACCGGAATTTCCTTTGTAGTAGGGGAAGGAGAGACAATTTTACAGAAAATATGTGACGTTGCTAAAGAAGCATTCGATGCTGGACTTAAGAAGGCAAAGCCAGGTTCAAAAAAAAGCGCGCTCGGAAAAGCTGCACACAATGTAGCAAAACAGCATGGCTTAACAGTCATAAAAAATCTTACTGGACACGGTGTTGGGCGCTCGATTCATGAAGAACCAAAACACATTTTCAATTACTTCTCTCACTGTGATGACGAAATTTTAAAGGATGGTATGGTAATTGCCTTTGAGCCTATGATCTCTACATTTGAAGAGGAAGTTTTCCAATCCGAAGATGGATGGACCTGCCTAACCGATGAAAGCTTTGTGGCTCAATACGAACATACGATTATCCTTACCAAGGAAGGACCGATTATTACTACATTGTAAGAGCACTAATACCACAATAGGGCGCTTTAATGGAGCAATGAAAAGCCTAATTTTTCATTTTTATGCTGAGAAATTAGGCTTTTTAATATTGAAATTTCCTTAACGTTGTAAATCCGCATTTTCCTGACGGTACCCCATCGCTATCAAGCTAAGATTTTGAAGTACCCCCTAAATGAAAATTTTCTTTCTCTACAGTTAGTTATTTTGAGAGGTCAGCTCATTTTTTTGTTTTGGGGGTGTTTACTTTTCTTATTTATTCTATTTAACAAAAGCACCTTTTTGTTTGAATGTATTATTTCACAAATTCCCCGTCATAGAAATAACTTTATTATGATTTACAGTTTACAATGATTGAAATTCATATTAATAAAGACCTCCATTTACGATTCGAACTTTGCATATGAATTGCTAATCAAGTAATAAATCGGACTTAAATACGATTACAGCATTTCCTGCAATTCTTACTTCCTCTGGCTCCTGATTACAAATTTTCACTTGAACATCAATGATACCCTCCCGTTTTATAGCTTCGCCCTGCACTGCTTTAAAACTAAATAAAGTATTATCATGTTTGACAAGTCTATGATGTATCAAGTATGCGCCTAAAGGACCGTTCGCATTACCTGTAACAGGGTCTTCGTTAATACCAATTGCAGGAGCAAACATTCTTCCATGAATTAAAATATCAGAGTCGGGAGCATTCATCGTAAACACATAGAAACCATTGCAATTAATTAATCCACTGACTTTTGTGAGTAAATCCATATTAGGGTTTAATTGGTTAAGAAGTTCCGAATTTTTCATTCCAATCATCACCTTAGAATGCCCGGTTGAAACGATTTGTACTGGACAATCTTCTAATAAATCATTTTCACTAATATTGAAAGCTGTAAATATATTCTCTAAAGCTACACCTTCAATCACAGTTTCAAAACTTATACTACCCTGCGTCATAATAATTTTGTAATCATTATCTTCATTAATCACATCGACTGGTAAAATGCCGGCACCAGTTTTATGATAAACTTTAACTGTATTTAAACTATTTTCAACTGCACGAGCATAGTGGGCAGCAATCGTCGCATGTCCACAGATAGGGACCTCATGAGTAGGCGTAAAAAAACGAATATGTACATCAGATTCGCTATTGTCTGATTTAAAGATAAATGCCGTTTCCGAATTGTTAAGCTCTCTAGCAATCCTCTGCATCTCACCCGAGGATAAACCATCTGCATTTGTTATTACACCAGCCGGATTACCTGATAATTTTTTCTTCGTAAATGAATCAATTTGATATAATCGGTACTTTCTTTCCATGTCATTTTCCACCTTTAATATATTTAATTTTTGGCCCTTTAAACTATCTTTAATTCTTATTATATTAAAGTTCCCCCGTTACTTCTATAAGGAGCTTGATAGCGATGGGGTAGTACCACATCGCTATCAAGCTAAGCTTATGCAAAGTCAATTTTAGGCGAGATTGTTTCTTTTTTCTAAAGGGCAAGTGTAGGTGATTGAAAGATTTGCATACGAAATAAACCCTAACGGGTTTCACTTTTTTGAATTAAGCGGCTTGATTATCAGACATGGTACAATTGTAAACAACACCTAATATATCAGACCGTTTTTTTCTCATATCGATGAGATTTCCGTCCGTTTTGCTGTAGAAGATTAAACAGACGAAGTAACACCTTTGATAGCTCTTGGGTGTTTTTCTGTATAGTTTGGAATAGAAGAAGAAAATAGTCTTTAATCATATATATGGCTTTATACTCACTAAGCTCTCGTTTTTTCTTCATGAGGAGCAATTGGCGCATTTGAAACATGATAGAAGAACAGAGTAGAATGGCAATCAATTGACCATATAAATGGCACTCTAATCGTTCTGGTTTTATCTTTTTACAATGATGAATTTGAAAGAATGACTTCCACGTTTTAAATAAAATTTCGATTTGCCAACGCAAAGAATACCAGTCATGTACCTGTCCCATCGGGACAATATCTATAGGGGTGCTTGTCATATATACATTAATACCGCTGAGTCGTTTACTACGAGGAGAATACTTCATTCCTTTCTTTTTTTCATGCTACGAATATATAAAACTGATTATTTAATATATAACGAAGTGCGCCACGTATCTCTTGGATAATTTATTGAAGTCTTTTGATATTCAAAAGTCCCTTCTTGATGATTTGATGCGTCCCATTTATATTCCCAACCTACAATAGGATTACCACCAATTATTTGTGAACCAATACTTTTTACATCAAATCCATTCATTTTGGCAAAAGGAAACTGGCCATATCCTATTTCTTTTGTGTAAACATATAAGTAACTTCCCCCATGATCTTTAGTTGTACTAAAACTATTAGGAGTAATGTATTCAACTCCACCCAATTGTGATTCCACTTTTACTACACTTAAAGAAGTTAGAGGTGCTGCTGGTCCTGCTGATGCCTCCGATGCCATTCCTAACCCAACTACCGCTGCCACCGCTAATGATGATATCCCTAATGTAACTTTTTTAAACATATAAACATCCCCTTGTTTTATAATAAGTACAAGTTTGATATTAGCAGCAATTTATAAGAATATTCCTTATTTTGAAAACGTTAACAAATTCTACTTTTTTCGATATGAAATTTAGCATATCGATTGACATACAGGATTATCCATCCACTATTTTCGATATAAAAACTATTAACCCCAAATATAGATTTGAATCATATTTCTCAATGAACAGAATAACTTAACGTGGTAAAATATTATTTGGATGGGAGTCCAATACATATTATTAAAATTAAAGTGGTTCAAGTCGGAGGAAGGCGCCTTAGGGTGTCTTTTCTTTATTTTCAAAAGGACCTGCTCAATTAATCCGTAAAAACATAAGGTAAAGTGAACCCGTTAAAATACATGAATGACCTTAATTTTCCCCTCCTACTCAAAGGAGAGATTAAAATGGGATTTGGTGGTAGTTGCGGTAGTTGTGGCGGCGGCGGCTTTGCTGGAGGCTTTGCTTTATTAGTTGTATTATTTATTTTATTAATCATCGTTGGAGCTTCTTGCTTCTGCTAAAAAAACTATCGGAAAAGACACTCTTATATGAGTGTCTTTTCTTTATGCGTTAAAAAGCCCACCTATTTCCGTAGGTGGGCCTTATCTTTATTACACAATACCAAAGTATACTCTCTTTTTCTCATAAACTTTATGTAATTATACATATTCGTAATAATTACACTAAATAAATATTACATGTAATAAAATATAAATTGTGGACACGTTCTATAAAGCAGATTCTCCGATTAGAAGGCGTAACACATCTCAACCATATAGATGTGGCGTTGCTTTAATCTAGCCAAACAAATAATCTCGATTCTCTTGTATTTGTACACTAACAATCTAGTAAAAAATAAATGATTCTGTTTTATAGGACGTGTTTACTTAATATCCAGTAAATTGGTTCAAGTCGGAGGAGGGCACCTTATGGAGGTCACCATATATAAAGGTACCATTCTAAGACATTATCAAAACAAAAATAAAAATGATTTATAATAACCATGCGCGAATACTAAAGTCCATTTCAATTGAAATGGACTTTAAAACATTATATAAGAAAACCTCTAATCATTTTTCTTCATTATTAAATCTTCTGAGTTTCCTTTTAGTTTGTAATACTTCATGTTAAGGCGAATAGCTATTACAGATATTACGACAAACCCTATTATATATAACATGTCTCTTTCCTCATTTTCTTATTGTTTAGCGAACTTATTATGTAAATATTTCAAATGTTTCTTTTCAATATCCTTATCAGTAATATTTGCTCGCAATATAGTTTGATAGATACACTGGACCTCTTCTTTTGTTAATTGAACGTCAGTATAAGATTCAATGCATTTCTTCAGATTGTTATAATATAAGACGTGTTTAGCTTTAGAATGAACGTCTACCCTTTTCAGGCTACATTTTGGATGGAATGTTGCAATGGATATGTACGGCAGCTGCTGCTCCATAATCCATTCAACCGCTTTAATATGTTTATAGTTTTGTCTAAACGGATTTTGGAAGGAGTGTTTTTTTCTAAAAATACCTTGTGTCCATCTTGCCGCTTTCTCGCTCCCATAGATCCAACCTTCATAATTTTTTGTTTCAATAATGAATACACCTGTTTCCGCTATTACAATATGGTCAATTTGCGTTGTATCACCATACTCAGTATTAACTGTCACATCATGTAACACATAATAACTTTCGGGTTCTAATTTGCTTAAGATGCGTTTCACCATTTTTTCTCCGGCTTTTCCTTTCCATTTTGGTACATGTCTTTTTACAATGATATTCAACGGAATCAGAATCGCAATGAGAACTAATTCAAATATTAATACTTTCATAATATAAGCCTCCCTTTCACACTCTTGCGTTTCTGCGCATTAAACGATACACATGAGTTTCTAATCCTAAAATAAAATATGAGATACATAGGCCTTTTATCACCATCTCTACAAATCCCAATGCTAATGAAGCAATAAGCCCACCCCGAAATTGAAAGGGTCTTGTCACCCTTCGATTCACTGGCTTTTCAATGACGCCAAAATTAGCCCAGGTAGGTAAACGCTTTTCCACATTCTTTACGGTACCCATTAATCCATATTTAAGCGACAGAATGAAACATCCAATTAGTAAATACACAATAGAAGAAAAATAGATAGATAGACCTATAATGATAATTGTAAGCAGCCAACCTATTAAAATAGAATTTCGCAAAACAATATATTCTCGATTTCTTTTCAAAACAAACATTCCTTTCAAAATAAATTAGGGTATTTTTAAATGGTAAATATTTACATTTAATTATAAGCATGATATGATACGTCTATATTAATTTACGAACTAGCCTAAAAAGGATTGTGATAGACATGTTAAAACTTGTAGTAGATAATACGGTAACAGAACAAGAAACAGATTCAGCTTTTTCAAACCTTTTCACCTGCAAAGACTGTGTATACTATCTTTCAAAATCGGATTCTTGCAGTCTACAATTAGCAGCTGATTCAAATAATCCCCTTATCCCTTATGAGTGTGGGGATTTTGAGGAAACCTATGAAATCGGAACGGAAGATCCATTGAATTCACATATTCATCAACAACTTCGTGAAGAAAAAGCACAAATACTAGCTGAAAATTATCCAGCACAGCCTTCTATTGATCCGATTCATAAAGAAGCATTATGGTATGGAACAGCAGATTATGGTTGTTGGATTGTAAATGATGCAAAGAAACGTTTTGCTCTTGCAGGACAGGTTCCTTTCGGTGATAATAATATGTCATCTGAAAAATACGCATCTCCTTTCCCTTTACATGATCATGGAGCAAAAGAAGGTATTAGGCACTATATGTGCTGGTATGTAAACGAAAAAGGAATAGGCGAATACCATCTACTTATTGGTGGTGTCATCATGAAAATTGCAGAAGGAGTTAAGAAACTTGGATTCAATTACTAATCACATCTACAAGAAAAGAATGTTAGAACATACGATATTATTTAGCCTGGTACATCTGGTACCAATCCTTATCTTTACCGGCATCATATACTTAGTACTAGAGCTTTCTAAGTCGGAATGGCATACTTGGCTTATTTATGAAGGAATCTTTACGATCCTGTTCCTCATAACGAGATTCCAAGTCTTTCAAACGAAAAAAAGTATTCTTTCTATGAAGCAATACGAGAAATGGTTTTCGAAGTTAAATATTATTTTAGTTTCTATTTTCCTTGTCTGTTTTGCAGGCATACCAGCTCTACTACAAATTGTGTTCATTCTACAAATGGCACTCATTTTCTACCTGTTAGAGCGTAGTTGTCTGTATATCGAAAGATTACCAATACATAACGTCTATAAAATCAAGGCAATTATTTACGACAAAAAACAACTGAAAATTGAACGAATTATTCCCAATAACGAGGAACACGGCACTCTTACAGTTCAAACAAAAGATGAACAATACTTTTTATATACAGCTGTATATCTAAGTGGCATATTATCCCCTATATCACCGGAGGTATTTGAAGAATACGAACGAAGAAATCATATGGGTAGATAAAAGGTACTGAATATAGATTCAGTACCTTTTTCATTCCTCTTATATGTGTTTCTTTACATATTCGCAAATAACCATGGAGCGAGTACTGCTAACATACAGAGTAAACAAGATCCTGTTATGACACGATTGGACCAACGATAATACTCAGGTTGTTTCGTACTCTCATGAATTTTTCGTAAACGAATACCTGCAATTAACATAAATGGTGTAAAAATAAGTGCTGTTGATTTAAAAAGGTCTAAAAAATCCGTAAAGATGTTCATAAACGAAACTACATCGGAACTGAATAAGAAGTACACACTTAGTCTCATCGCCATCATACTAACGAATGAAAAGATCATACTCCCTGTCGCCCACTTCATCCATTGACCATTCTTCGTAATTAATGCCATAACCATGACAATAACGCCTAATACGAAAGAGATAGAAAAGATATTTACCCCTACTTTAAAGGCAGGTGCATACATACCCTCAATTTTTTGTATTAATGATGAACCGAATGAATCATCCTTCTCTGGTGTTTTGGTTCGATTGTTTAATCCCTCTTTAAAGGATGACGAAACATCATTCCCTTTTAATTCATTAAAGTCCACTTTTACAGATGCATGAGCTGCTTGTAAGGGGATAAGAAGTAAAACCATCAAAACAAGCGTACATAAGACTCCTATCATCCCTTTTTCTTGTTTCATCACACATCACCCGCTAATTTTGGTTTAACGCTCTTTAATTTGATTTGATTTCCTTCTGCAACATAATAGAGATCTGCTGAGTAATAGATATTTGCTTTTGTATATGCTCCCATAATTGCATTCGCGATTTCTTCCTTCTCTACTGCCATGTATGTTTCATTTTCATTATAAAATTCAATTTCAATTCGATTAATATTATTATTTAATACTGTAATATGTAACTCTTTTAAGCTATCTAAACGATTGCCTAATCCACACACTAACTTAAATACTTTATTTGCAATCGTTGGTGGTTTGACATAAGTCGTATTAAAATGAAGAGTTTCATCATCTATCACACCATCTTCCTCAACTGCACACGTCATAATGAAAGAATGATTTTGTTTTTCAATTTCTTGTTGACTCAACTTGCGATCAATGACATACTTCACGCTTGTTGATAGGTTTTCTATATATTCATCCAGTTCGGTATTTGAAATTTTAACCTCTGAGAATTCCGGAAAAATCATGTAAGCGTGTGTATTAGAACTACTTTTACTTACACGTAATACCTGGATTTGTTTCTTTTCATAGCGCACCGTTTGTTCTAATTTTTCTACTACGTTGTTGCTTATATGATCGATTGCCATATATTATCACTCCTATTTACTTTGATAAAAATTTTTTCATACAATACTCATGATTTGATACTATCTATTTAAAGCATTGTAATATTACGAAAAGTTCTCAATTCTCCTGTTCTAAGACTGTTAATCACCTAAATCTCAAAACATTGTAATATTACAATGACGTACAATGTTTCATTATAGTCGAATATCCTTATATGGTGAATCATTCTGTCCCACTCATTTGTACAAAAATAAAAATTATTTTATCCTTGTACAAATGAGTGGTAAAACGCTGTATTTCATGCTATTTATCTAAGAAAATACAACTAGGAAATAGATTCATATATTCCCTAGTTGTCTATTTCTCCATTCAACTAATGTATAAGAATACGGTGAATCGGCTTGTAATTCTATGTACAATTGTTGATTTTCTGGTAATATCTCTCCCTCTGTATGAATCCAATAACGCTTATTATCAGACATATTAAGTACGCGTGTCAGTCCTTGTTCTCGTCCTATTACTTTTACAGTCCACTTTACCAAATTCATATCATCTACCCCTGATACTCCTTGTTGAATAGGAAAGATATGCTCTGTTTCTAGTGGGATCGGCAACTGTTCTAGTTCCGGAAATGTCTCCTCATATTCTAATAATTCCTCTGGTATATCCTCATCGCTAGGAAAAGGGATATCGTATCCTGCTTCAGAAGCAGGAGTATGGTGAAAATCTTCAGCATACTCCACTTCTTTTGCAACTTCCTTGTCCTGTTCTAACGTTTTTTTTTCTTCACCTAAATTCATTTGAACCGACGAAGCAACTAAATCATATATACTTGCTACATCTTTTTCTAAGGTGATTTCCTTCGTAGGAGCAGTAATGCGTTCCTGTTCCCTGCCAATGGGTCTATTTTTTCTCGGACACCAATAAACAGGTCGTTCCACCGGTTCTGGTCCTTTTTCTTTTTTCTTTTCTTCTATCAACATATGTTTTCTTGTTTTGTAAACAACAAAACACATATAGCAAATTAGTGCGATAAGAAGTATTGTAAACATGATTTTCTCCTCTCATTTAACCAAATAAATCGAACTCGAATTGTCCATCAATTACTTTACTTTTTCGTTTCCCTTTCTTTTGAGAAGCATCTACTTCAACTATCAATTCATCCCAGAATGCAATATCTTGTTTTTGTACAAGCATACGCTTATCTGTATTCAGTGTTGTTAAAGCTCGTATGAGATCTTCTTTTTTCCATCTATTTCAAGTACATTGTGCTTCATTCGAACACCAGGTAATTGCTCTTTTTTAATACATTCAACAGCCCTTTGTACAAATAGAGCCTCTTTCATAAATGCAACGTCCATTGTTTCTGGTAATTTTTCCACCCAATTCGTGAATTGAATTTCAATTGTTTCAAATACAGGCGTAATTACATTACCGATATTTGCAAGAACACGTTTCGATTCATCAGATGCTGCTTTTGTCCATTCCTCTGTTGAACCTTTTAATTGATTGCCACTCTTAATATCTTGAATTAATAGAGTCTGTATATCCCCTGTATCACCAAGCATTGCATTCAGACCACCGCTTGTTGCATCACCGTTCATTGCTTCTGCAGCTTTGTTCTTTTGGGCAATTAACTGAGTTGGTCGAAGATGGGCGCACAGCTTAACTGTGTTTCCCATCAGCTCCCGTTGGAACCGTACGAGCAACTTTCGAAGCAAGCATAAGCTCGCTCTGATTCCATTTGTAATAGTTGTACTAAGTGTTTCCCTACTGTTAGTGGTGTTGGATAAAATCCAGCCGCCAAATCATTTCCTATACGCATAACGATTCCCTCCGAGTTCTTTTTTTACAATAAAAAAGGAAGATCCAAGTATATACATCACTTAGTTCTTCCTTCTACCTTCTATAAACTACCCCGACTTTATTAAAATGGTAGTTCTTCATCTGTAATCTCCGATAGCTCATCCATACCAGCAAAAATATCATCCGGCTCTTGGGATTGCTCTTTTGTTTCCTGCTCTTTTGGATCATCTAATACTGTCCAAATGTTATCTTTTTTCATATCTATATCCCTCTATCCTTCTTATTTTTCAGTTTCATAAACCACTTCTTAATAATCGAAAAAATAATCTTTCATCTTACACATGAATTTACGAAACTTCGGTTCAGCTACAATCTTTGAACCATGGTAAAAACTTTGTTGCCCGACAAAGCGCCATAAGATGACATAGCCTTCTTTTGTTTCCTGGATGCCCTTAATAAATAATGTAATTTCTTGAGTAGCTTTTTTTCATGAATAGAGTTTGGTTTAAAATATTGCTTTTTACCATCAGGTAATATGATTTCTGCCTCTAAACAACCTCGTAATTGATTAATTCTCGATCTAGAGTCGGTTAACAGTGCAGATAAAGCATATGACTTCTGATTTTTTTCCATTCGTGTTTTATGTTCCTCTACTGTTGGTACTAGTCTTAAGTTTCTACAATCTTTTTTCATTTTACTATCTCCTCTACTATTTACTTTGTTATGTTATGAATCATAAATAACCCTGCCTACAAACTTGAAAACAACACAAAAAGGGCTTCTTCAAGTCGATTAATAATGTGCATAGCAAAATAAGCTATATATACACTAATCGGCTCAAAGAAGCCCTTTCAAAAATGAAACAAGACGCAACTTGCTTCTACAACTCAACCACAACACAAAAAGGTGTGGGAATAAACGGAATCAAATAAACTAACAATATACCTATATATTACATAATAACATTATTTATTTCAAGAATTATTAATTAAAATTAACGCATTATCCAAACGAATTCTTATTCCTCAAGCTTGTGAAGGCCGATAGTCAAAAGGTATTTGGGTAATACGTTAAGGGTTAAGTGTCTTACCAACTTCAATCCATGCACCTCTCCCCTTCTTTGACAACAATGGGGAGTATGCAGGCCTTCAAGTTGGAAAAGTATCTTCGCTATTTCACGAAGTACGAGAATCTGTTTTAGTGGAAGGTATTCCGTTAGAAACGGCACTAGAAGTCATTACCATGAATCCCGCACAATTGCTGAAACTTTCAAGTAAGGGCTGTATCCAAACCGGGAAGGATGCTGACATCGTATTGTTGGAAAAAGAAACGTTGGACATTCACAGCGTCATTGCAAAAGGCAAGTGTATGGTAGAAAATAAAGTTCCGATAGTGAAGGGAACATTTGAATAAGAAAGATAAGAAGCTTCTATTACAAAAATCATTTAAAGACACTAGAAAAATATGACACTTATACAAATGAATAATATATAAACAAAAGACCATCGGTTTAATAAATCAGTGGTCTTTTGTTTAGAGAAGAATTTAGCTAATTTATTTCATGTTTTGAATACAAAGCGATTGCAACCAATGGTTTTAGCAATTAATATTTCTTGTTTCTTATTTAGGTAGATATGAAATTTATATGCTTTACTTACTAACATAGGGTGCACCTCACCTTTTTATACGATATCTACAGTAAAAAAAACGTAGGCTTAAGCCTACTGATATTCATCTCCCACCTAAAATTAGTGTTTCACACCTTTATATTTTGAGGAAGGAGTTTTCAGTCTTGGATTATTTCGTTTTCATTAGCTTGATATTGATGTTTCCGTATCCCCTAAAAATAGAAAAAGAAGATTGAGACATCTCATCTTCTTTTCAGGCAGAGTTAGAGAAAGCATTTTATTGGATAAAATGCTTTCTCTAAGAACTAGCTCTGCAAAAATCGCTGTATTTCTATTTCTTGTAATCCTGTAAGCTTTGCAATGTCTTCTACAGACACACCATTTTTATGCATGCCTCGAATGAGTTGCATCTTTCCTTGCTCAACCCCTTGTTCAATTCCCTTTTTAATTCCTTGTTGTTCTGCATGAGCAAATTTTGCTGCCTCATCCATTAAGGCCTTTTCTCTTGCTTCATATGCTTGACGGAAAGAAGAATCTTGACTCATACGTTCCCATTTATTCATTGCTTTTTGTAAAATCGGATCTCGGTTCATGGCAATATCCTCCAATGTTTGTGTGAGATGTTCATCTTCATTCGCAGGTAATAATAATAACCAACGAACAAACGAATCTTCCCACGGATTGACTTTCTCTTCGCGCCATTGCTTCATCAACTTTGGAATCTCTACTATATGAACTTCTATATCATCACTTAATAGCTTCTTAGTCGCTCACAACAAGAGAGGATAGCATTTACATTTTGCTTATTTATTTTACCACCTGAACAAATACTGGTTTCCAGCCCTGATTCTCTACCCAATCAATATCAACCTTATATTTTTTATTACTTTGCTTATCTCGTACATTACCGTAGGCTTTATTTTCACCATTATTTCCAATAAAATCAAAAATCAATTGACCCTCTGGAACATCAACAGCATAAGAAATTGCTTTTTTCATCTCATTCCAATCTACTGTTCCTTCTTTAAATTTCATTGCAGGTTTTGCTCCTTGCTCTGTACCAATTGGCTTCCAAGAAGGATTAGTTTGAGAACCCTTTTCTTGAGATGCCGTTTTTTCTCCCTCTTTATTTTCATTTTCGCTCGTTTTTACCGATTTTTCTGCTTTTTGTTTCTCTTCTAACAGTGCTGCTTCTCTCTCTTCACGTTTCTTCTCTTCTAACAGTGCTGCTTCTCTCTCCTCACGTTCCTTCTCTTCTAACTGCGCCGCTTCTTTCACTTCACGTTTCTTCTCTTCTAACTGCGCTGCTTCTTTCTCTTTATGTTTCTTCTCTTCTATCTTTGTTGCTTTCTTTTCTTGAGCAATTGCTTTCTTTGATGTATCAGAAGGGGAAAACAACTGGTATATCACTATACCAACTGTCACTAATACCAAAGTAAATGCAATATTAAAAATCACCTTTTTACGACGATTTTGTTGTTTTTCTTGAAACCTGCTTCCTTGTCCCATTTTTTAAACCTCCGAGTTTATTTTCTCTTCTAATCTTTATGCATTATCCTTATAATTCTTAATATTTTCATTAAACAATGGAAATGAATTACAATTCCCATACAATATTTCATATCATAATAAAATTTGTGTTGTTTCAAGCATCTGACATATGTTATTCAAAAATATTTTAATACATTAAAAATTGATAAGCATCTGTTCGTAAGAAACCTTCAATTTTATTCAAAGGTGATTCCAATTACGTCCACATTAGATCTCCTGTAGAAATCTTTTTAACAATTAAGCCCCTTCTTCCCTTATTTATAATTTTCAAATTAAACTGCCCTCTATGGTACAATAAAGATGTGTTGTTTTCTACTGGGGTATGTCGTAAAATCAAAAGGGATTTTATCTCTTTTACCTTTTTTTCAGAGTAACTTTCACCACTAGGAGACTCTATTATTCCTAATGTAATCTTTAATTCGCTTTCATCAAAAATCCAATCTTTATTAAGTTCCCTTATCTTTTGTATAAAGCTTCTTTTGGTTTTTCCTATATAGATCAATGTTTCATTCTTAGCATATACTCTAGAGATTGCAAATATTCCCTTCTTAAAAGCTTCTTCTCTATTATAAAAATCATTTAAACTATACAATCCATACCATTTAATATGTACTGTTTCTATTAACCTCACCTCATTTTTATGATAATATTATAATTTCTGAATGTTCAAATTATTATGGATACATAGCCCTGATTACTTGAATTATAAATAGTGCTTTTCAATAATACATTTTATTATTACTAATTTCAATAATGAATATGTACATATGTAGTATTGGATGGCCGCAAAAAAACATGGGAATTTAATTCAAGCCCTATATCAAAATGAAAATAAAAAACACCTGTGATATACACAAAGTGCTTTTCTCTTGTCAATTTATCTATTTTCTTTTTATAACTCAAACTCCTTCGAATCGTACTTTTCTAGAGTTTGCTGCAATTCATTTTTTTCATATGGAATATGTTTATCTGTCTGTATATCTTCAACATTTTCTCCACCCGCTAATAATCTCCTGTACTTAAAAGAGTGCCCTGTTAATAATGGTGTAATTAAGTTGTATGGCCCTCCTTTTGTTTGATTACTTGTATCATAAAACAAGTATCTGAAGCTGATATGTGGTCTACTTTACTGATAAAAATAACAAATAAAAAAGGAAACCTGCATGTTCGTTATAGTGATTTTCATGTTATATATACTCATATAAATTCATTAATATGCAATATTACATATTAGGTTCCTGTATCTTCATGATATTGATGTATTTATGATACTTTTATCTTCATATTTAGAAAGGAATACTATTGTACGTTGAAAAGGCGGAGTCTCTTTGAAGACTTCGCCGTTGTTTATATAGGGCATGAATGGTCTCGATACCTTTTATCGTACGTGAAGCATGACGAAGATTTTGAAATCCTGCAGATTTAGCAAAACGTCTCTTGACATGCCTATGATCCTGGTCAATAAGATGGCTAAAATTCTTGATTCTACAATGGATTGTAGTTTGATAAACCGAGAGACCCTTTAGAATAGAAATCACTTTTGACACAAAACAATGATTTTATATGGTGTAGTTTGAGCTGGTATACTCATTGTTGTAAAACTATAAATAGCTATTAAATTTCGATTTACAAGATTACCTGTAAAGAATTGACCATTTGTTAATAAAATTTGAGTAGAAGGAGAAATATTTAATTTTAATTTTCCATCACTACTCTCCAACTGTTCATTAAAATAGTCTACTTTTACATTTTGATGCGGTGTATATTTTGCCATAACAATCGCTTGAAATTGTGGTGGGAAAATAAGAGGAGCAGGAGCTTCGGCATCATAAAACCCAGTTACTTTATCTCCTACTACTACCGTTGCATAGTCGATAAAATACGTATTTGGTTTCACTACAAAATTTATTAGATTCCCATAACCATTATCTACGGACATTAATTTATTACATCCTATATCTTCGTTTGACCCTGTTACAAAATCGTTAATCATAGTTATTGTACCATCAAATGATTGAAATTTTTTCATTCAAATACCTCTTTTGTTTATATAATTAAACCCCTATCGTTACTCTATAATTTTTAACGAATTCCCCGAAAGAATTCTCCTTCCTCAAGCGTGTGAAGGGCGTAGCCCAACGGTAGGTGGGAGATAAATTTCGGTTTGGCATTGCCAAAAAATTTTGATAAACTAGCTATATGAAGTTCTTTGATAACTTGATATATGAGGTTGCAGGAAGAAAATAGAGTGCGAAAACCAAGCCATTCGGTTCCTGCGTAAAATATCAACCGTACCAAAAGAGCGTCCAAGCGTTGGACATCTAGGGGTGGAACACCCCGAAGTAACGCTCAGGGAGACGAAAGGGTACTTTCGTCGTGGAACTGAGAAGCTCCCACTTCAAGCTTTGCTAATTGGCGAGTAGTTCACAAACATGTAAATGAAATAATCCTTCTCGTATCAATTCCAAAAATAACCCAAAACCTACCGTTCCATCTAAAACCAGCAACAGACCTTGGTCCTACAAAAATCGGGAAATACCAAAACTGTTCACCATTACTAAGCCATATATAAGTATTTCGAAATAAACATAATGAAATTGCTCCTGGATCAACAGCAAATGGTGAAGCAGTTGATTGTTGAGGAATAAATGATGGGGGAGGAGATGTTGGAGCTTGTGAACTTTGCTGTCCTGGAAAACTTGGTACACCCGGAAAACCTGGCATTCCAGGTATACCTGGAATCTGAGGACCAGGGAATTGACGATCGAAGCATTGATCATAATTTATATAAGGATAATATATTGACTCATTATACATTTAAAAACCACCTCTTTATTTTTAAAACCCACTAAATTATTAATATGTAATGTGGTTCGTATAGGAAGCTTATTCGCATCCTATACGAACCATATTTTAAACAGGAAAGTATACCTATACCCTTTTTTTTCGGTATGGGGTAATGGAAATTCCAGTGTCATCTTTGCTACTACGCCCTGTTACCAATCAAACATGCACAATGTAGAAATATGGCCCGATTGTTGAATAACATGACTGGCGTTTTTTAAAGAACCTTATTTTGTTTTAAACGACTTTATTGTAAATTAAACAACCTTATTATCTCTGTACATGTTAAGTTTTGTTCAACATACGTGTACGTACTTGCATTTAGTACGACAATTGTGGTCAGGTAATGCCTGTCCACATAAAAATTGCAATATCAATGTACGATTTAATTGTCACAAATAATATATTTCAAACCAGAAAAAACGACCTACAATGAATTATGATGCCTCTTCTCTTCACTTGTCGGTGCTTTCCTGTAAATGAATCTTTTTCTGTCAAACAAATAGTATTAAGTCCCCCTCTCCTTGCCTAAAATAACGATTCCTTTCATTCGCCATCCTTCTCCTTTACTATTTTTGCAGTATTTTATCATTTTTCTATTTGAAGCAAAGGCTACATCCTCATTTCTACGCAAAATAAAAACGCCTCCTGTAAAGAAACGCCCCATAATATCAGTTTTTCTATCCTTCTAAATGACTTATTATATATCGTTGCTTATTTATGTCTTGACGTTTTAAAGCCGTCACTAACTCTCGATTAACATCTGATACTGGTAACGGTTCTCCGTATATATCAAACAACTTTATTCCTAACTGACTTATAATCTTTATATTATTACGATTCCTACTCTCTTGTGTATAACTAATGATAGTGCGTAAATTAATCCCAAAACTTATCATACTAACCAACGCCCCTTTTTCATTATAAATAGATATAGGTATACTTCTATTTATCTTCGTGGAATCCCTTGAAGTTTAATATCGCTATATATTTCTCAATACACTAGCGGTGTATACCATCTCCGTTTCTGTCATAATTCTACGCCACCTCCTATAAGAAAAATTCAGTAGGAACGGTTTAAACATCTAAAAAATCCATCGACGAAACTCATACTTTCTTATATTTTGTCGCATTAAATAAAGTATGGACACTCAATCTATTCAGAATATTCTGTATATTTATGAAAAAAACTCATAGTGAAATTTAAAGTATCTAATTCCTGTTATTATCAGAATAAGCCTATACGGAGAAAAGGGGGATATTATGACTGTTCAAGAAAAAAGCAATGACCAATTGATGAAAATATTAAATGAATGGTATGAAGAAATCCGTTCATATCATGAAAAAGAAGCAAAACAAACATATCTAAAAGTACAAGAAAATTTAAAAGGAATAGAAACAGACCAATATTTATCATTCTATTATTCACTACTGAATTTTAGATATAAGGTCTTGGTAGATGGAATGAGTATTACTAAAGATTCTTTTAATAAAATAGAAGAGCTCCCTAATATCAAAGATGAATTTTCATTTTTAGCTTACTACTATCATTTCTTTAAGGCAATCCACTCTACAATTATAGCAAATTATACTGAAGCGAGAACACATTTTGAAAAGGCGGAAGAACTTTTAATTGATATACCTGATGAAGTAGAAAAAGCCGAGTTTAAGTATAGAATTTCAACTTACTTTTATCAGTCTTATCAACCATTTGAAGCGATTCAACATGTAGTAAAAGCGAAAGAAATATACCTGAATCATGTAGGATATGAAATCAATATTGCTTTATGCGACAATGTATATGGTTTAGCTTGTATAGATCTAAGAGAGTTTGAAAGAGCTGAAGAATGTCTCAATACGGTTATTGATGTTTTTAAGAAGTATGATAAAGAACATTTATTATTAAGAGTACGTTACAATTTGGGCTGGTTATATAATATTCAAGATTTATATCCATTGGCGATCCGACAGAGTTCTGAAATTATAAATAAAATACCGAACCATTTTAAAGCATTATTTGTCTTAGCAAGAGCATATTATAAATTAGAAGGCGTTGAAACAGCAAAATCATATATCGAACAGGGAATGAAATATACAAATGAATCCGGAAATGAGGAATATAAGCACCGTTTCGCAGTTTTAAATGAACTAATCACAGAACTGCCTAGAATTAAACTAGAAAAAGTAGTTACTGATGCAATTTCTTATTTTGAAAAAGAGGGCATGTGGGATTGTGTAAAAGAACATGCAGAGATTTTAGCACTCCAATTTTACCAGGCAGATAATCATGTTAAGGCGAGCAAATATTTCTACATTAGCAATAATGCCAATAAGAATCATTTGAGAAAAGGAGCGTTAAAGTAATGAAAAAAATGAAAAAAATTGTATTAAGTATGGTAGTAGTAAGTGCATTAGCATGTAGCATGATTAGTTTACATGTATCACAACCTTCTTCCTTTAATGGTGGAGATACACCATCACCCACAATACCGAGTGTCTCTGTTGAAGTATCTATTGATTAACGTAATATCATTTGTCCTGCTTAAATAAGCATAATGTTCAACTTTTAATCCGCAAAATTGTTTAATCAAAATGAGAGAAATTGTGAATCCCTAGTCCGAAACAAATGTGTTTCGGACTATTCGCGTTACTATTTTTATTTTGAAAAGGATTGGTTAAAACAAATCTATTCTCTATTTTAGGCATTCTCCCCTCCCCCCAGGAACTACGTATTAACTAGGAAACGAACCCTATTAAACAATTATTAAATCTTCTTTCATCCAAGGCAAAGTAACTACAAAGTTTACTTCTCATTCCTACCACCTTCTCATACATAGATGCCTTTACAACAGCCTTTGATTTATTTCATTTGTTGTTATTCCATTTCTAAAAATTTCTGATATCCCCTTTTGAAAATCCCCTGCATTAATTCAATTTCTATCTCTCACAAATGAATGGTATTGCGTATTATACCCAACCAGTTTATAGATTTTAATAATATTAATTACAAAACCTTCCTAAATTCAAATAGAAGGACTATTTTATTCTGTCAACTCCCCCTATATTGATAAATATGAAATATTCAATTTGTTTGACATTTCAATGACTTATAACAGGGAAATATATACATTAAATGAAACCTAATGTATCTTTGATTTGTAAGTCGTAGTTAGTTGGCCAACTTTCCATGCAATTTAATAATAAAAATTAAGGGGGACCTAAAATGAAACAAGTATTAAGGAAAAGTAAGAGAAAAATGATATATCTAGTTGGTTCACTTCTAATTGCTCTATCAATGTTTGCAACTACAAGTTTTGCAGCTACAGAAGGTGCTGTAAAAAGTGTTACAAATAGTAACTATACCGGGATTGCAGCTGATATAAATCTACCAAAATCAGTTGTTGTTAAGGATGGATATGTGAATTGGTATTTAGGTATTGGAGCATCTAAAGTTGAGGGTGGTATTTCAAAAACATCAAGTGGATATAAAGTATTTCTTAATTCAGGATATAATGAATCAGGTCAAAACAGTAAGTATTGGAACACACAGTATGATACATCAATTAAAGATGGTGATCGAGTAAACCTTAAACTAGTTAATAACGGAAATGGTACGGTTACTATGTATGTAAATGGAAGTCCTAAATATATAAATCAACCTGTATATGGTACGTTTTCTCAATATGAACCAGTAAAAATGGTTCAGGGCGCTGAAGATACTGGAAGTAATTCTTTTAGCCAAGCTAGCTTTTCAAACGTACTTCTAAGAGCAGATACATCTGGATCTACCTACAAAAGTTGGAACAGCTCAATTTCTTCCTCATTTTCTCAACACGGTACTTATGGTAGTAATTTCAAAGTTTATTCTCAAGTACCATTAAGCGCAAGTTTACGTTAAGGTTTTTATTTGCATAATAATGTTTGTATGAAAAAAAGTAGCTGCGCTTTTGTAATCTGTACCCTTTGTAAAGGACATTTTGAAAAAAGTTAGGCAACATCAAGAAGATGATTTCTGTATCCAACAGGAGTCATCTTTTTTTAATTC